>JBCCSR010000556.1:0-4563 GCA_039199865.1 Bacteroidota bacterium | reverse complement strand
GTCTATTATTGCTATGGCTCATCGTAAGCTCCGCCTCAATTGGCACCAAGGCCAGCAATAATCCATGGACGCCTACCCTTGAAAGTCAAATTGCCCATAAAGATCAACTCGAGCGACAAATCATTCCAAAAGTCTACCAAACAGTAGCGCTCAATATGTCCACTCTTCAGGATATTCTATCTGAGGCGCCACTGCGTTTTAGTACTGAAGCTCAGCAGCAAAACGTTTTGTTGACTTTACCCATGCCTGATGGTAGCTTCTCAAGTTTTCAAATTGTAGAAGCTCCCGTTATGCAGGCTGGACTGGCCGCCAAGTATCCGCAAATCCGCTCTTTTGCGGGAAAGGGAATCGATCAAGCTGGGGCTTACCTGCGTTTTAGCATCAGTCCTCATGGTTTTCATGGAATGATCATGACCGGTCACGGTGGTGATGTATTCATCGATCCTTATTCGAAAGGCAATCAACAACACTATATTGTTTATCGCAAAAAAGATTATCAACGAACTACTGATACCCCGTTCATTTGTGGAGTGGAGGGAAAGGAAATCACCAAGGAAGAAGTCACCGCTTCTCACCAAAACGCCCCACTACCACTTACATTGAATCCCACAGCAGGTGATTGCCAGTTGCGAATCTATCGTCTGGCACTTGCTTGTGTTGGCGAATACGCCGTTTTCCACGGTGGAACCGTCCCTAGTGCGCTGGCTGCCATGGCCGTCACCATGACGCGCATCAATGGAATTTATGAACGAGACTTTGGAGTCACTATGGTGATTGTCGATAACAATGATCAATTGGTTTTCCTCAATCCTTCCTCAGATCCTTACAGTAACTCCAGTGGAGATTTGGGAGCCAACCAAAATACCTGTGATGCCATCATCGGGAGTGCCAACTACGATGTCGGCCATCTCTTGACGACCTCCGGTGGAGGAATTGCCACCCTCAATGCACCTTGTAACAATGGACAAAAAGCGAGGGGCTTATCCGGGCAAGGCGCGCCAGTGGGTGATCCTTACGATGTGGATTATGTCGCCCACGAACTGGGCCATCAATTTGGTGCCAACCACACCCAAAATAATCCCTGTAATCGCAATGGCTCTACGGCCATGGAGCCTGGTAGTGCCTCTACAATTATGGGCTATGCTGGCATTTGCAATCCCAATGTGCAAAGCAATAGTGATGATCATTTTCATGCCATCAGCATTCAAGAAATTGCGGCTTTTATTACCAATGGATCGGGAAACACTTGTCCCACGACCATTGATACCGATAACAATCAACCCGTGGTTGATGCGGGTCAGGATTACGTATTACCCATTTCTACACCCTTTAGTTTGACTGCCGTTGCCAATGATATTGATGGAGACTCTCTAACTTACTGCTGGGAACAAATGGACAATCAAACTGCTCCAATGCCTCCTCAGTCTACTTCGACAGTGGGCCCAGCTTTTCGGTCCAACTCTCCAGCGAATAGCCCGACACGCTATTTCCCCAACTTAACGGATTTGCTCAACAATGTTGACCCGGAATGGGAGGAGTTGCCCGGTGTCAGTCGTGATATGAGCTTTCGTTGCACAGTACGCGACAATTATTTGGGAGGAGGTTGTACTGCGGAAGATGATGTAGATTTAGTCTTTACCGCAGAGGCAGGTCCATTTTTAGTGACCAATCCCAATACCAATGTCACTTGGACCGTTGGTGATTTTGCCAATGTCACCTGGGATGTAGCCAACACAGATGTTGCTCCCGTCAATTGTAGTGAAGTCAACATTCTCCTTTCCACGGATGGGGGACAAACTTATCCCATTACACTGGCAACAAATGTCCCCAACAATGGATCGTACCTAGCAGAAGTTCCCAACCAAATTGGGACGACCAATCGAGTGATAGTCGTTTGTGCAGACAATGTATTTTTTGATATCTCCAATACCAATTTTGAAATCGTCGATTCTCCAAATCCGGGGATTGCCATCAATGTCAGTCCAGAGATGATCGAAACCTGTCCGTCTCTGGATGCCGTTACGTTTACCGTTCAGATCAATAGCCTTGGAGGCTTTAGTGGTGCCGTCAACCTCAACGTCAATGGACTCTCTCCAATGGCGGATTTAAGCTATGATCCGGCCAGTCAAGTCAATGCACCGGCCACTGTAAATATTACCCTCAACAATCCCGAAATCTTACAAGAGGGAATGAACGATATAACGGTGAATGCGAGCGGTGGGATGGTGAGCAATGATGCCAATTTGCAAATCAATTTATTGCCAGAAAGTCCGGAAGCCAGTCAACTGAGTGGACCGGCGAACTTAACTCAAGGCGTCTTATTGGGAACGGCCTTAAGCTGGACGACCACTGATTATACGGATCAGTATTTGGTAGAAATTGCGACTAATCCGAGCTTTACAGCCAGTAGCATTGTAGCATCCGCAACGGTGACTACCAATAGTTATAGTCCTCAAAACTTGAACAGCTACACAGTCTATTATTGGCGAGTAAGCGGGTCCAATATTTGTGGAAGCAGTGTAGCAAGCGACTTTTTTAGCTTCCAAACAGAAAATCCAAGTTGCCAAACTTTTGCCAGTGAGGACGTTCCTGTCATCATTTCACAGAATACCCAAGATATTTATAACTCAAGTTTACAAATCCCAGATTCCTACACCATTTTAGACCTCAATCTCAGCCTCGAAGTGAGTCACTCTTGGGTGGGTGATTTGTATGCCTCAATAGAAAGTCCCAATGGTCAGACTTTCGACTTATTTGATCAACCGGGTGTTCCGGGATCTAACTTTGGCTGTGATGAAAGCAATTTGTTGATCACTTTTGATGATGAAGCGGAAAATTCTGCCAATGATTTGGAAAATTCTTGCAGCGGAGGCAATTATGCCATTGAAGGGAACTTCCAACCCATTGATGCTTTTAGTGCCCTAAATGGCCAAGACGCACAAGGGGAATGGATACTTACCATCGGAGACAATTTTGATCAAGATGGTGGGGCACTCGAAGCTTGGAGCTTAGAAATTTGTTTTGCCTCAGATCCAGTTACAGAAGTTTCGCTGAGCAATCAAATACTAGCACTCCCCAAAGGAACAAGTGCGACCATCGAAAACGGCTTATTATCTGCCTCCAGTACCAACCTTTCGGCAAGTGATCACCAATACCTTCTCACTGCTCTGCCCGAAAATGGAAGCCTGATGCTCAACGGTACACTACTCAACCTCGGTGCTACCTTTACGCAGGATGATATTGACAACAATCTTTTGTCTTACACCCATGACAACTCTGAAACGAGCAATGATGCCTTCTTGTTTGACATTATCAACAGTGCAGGTTTCTGGTCCAATAACAATACTTTTTCCATTTTGATTTTTGATGAAGCATTAAGTGCCAGTGCAGTCGTCACCGAAATACCTTCTTGTTTTGATGCCAATGATGCTACGGTTACAGTCAGTGCTTTTGGTGGAACGCCTCCTTACACCTACAGCATCAACGGAGCGGATTTCCAAACGAGCAATATCTTTACCGGTTTGAATGCAGGAGACTATACATTCACTGTACAGGATGCAGAAAATAACATCGTGGCGACCAATAGCATTGGCATTGATAATCCGCCAGCTCTAGAGATAGCTGTATCGGCGATCGGCAATACCATCAATATTGACGCAATTGGAGGAACGGGAGATTACGCTTACAGTATTGATGGAGTTAATTTCCAAAGCGACCCTTTGTTTGCCAATCTACCCAATGGAGATTACACTGTCTTGGTCATCGACGATAATGGATGTACCACCAGTGAGGTGATCACCATCGCCATCAATACTTTGGCAATAGAGATTACGATCGTTGAGGACCTCACTTGTTTTGGAGCAAGCGATGCCAGCATTAGCGCGATGGCGAATGGGGGGACACCTCCGTATGAATACAGTATTGATGGACAAAACTTTCAAATGAGTCCTTTGTTTGAAGGACTTCCTGCCGGAAGCTATGAAATTACGGTGTTGGACTCAGAAGATTTCACCTTGAATAGTACTCCAATTGTCATTGACAATCCACCCATGCTGACCATTACAACGACAGTAGATGGAAATCAGTTGACCATCAATGGTAGTGGTGGTACTGGTGCATATACCTATAGCATTGATGGCATCAACTTCCAATCTAGTAATGTGTTTTCGGATTTGGACAATGGGACTTACACGGTCTACATTCAAGATATAAACATGTGTATTGCTACCACAGAAGCTACGGTCGAAGCCACTTCAACATCTAACCTAAATACTGATATTCGTATTGATCTTTACCCCAATCCAAGTAATGGTTTGCTGACGATTGACTTACGACAGAACAGCAATCGAGCCATCCAATTGGCGATTTACGATATGGTTGGACAATTGGTTTTTAGCGAGAATTTAGGGCAAGTTGGCAACCGTTGGCAAGATCAAATCGATTTACAGAACCTAAGTAGTGGCGTTTACCACCTGAGTGTTTCTAATCATGCTACGGTGATCGGAAAACGCATCACCATTGTGCGTTAAAATAAAAAATACATCTCTTTGGAACAACAATTTC
>JBCCSR010000555.1:0-4564 GCA_039199865.1 Bacteroidota bacterium | reverse complement strand
GAGAAAGCTGGTGTAGCCAAGGCGAGTTTGTACAGTCACTTTCGTTCGAAAGAGGAGATCTGCTTGGCGTATCTCATCCGGATGGATGGAATTTTGGTCAAGGATCTACGCATGTTTTTGGCGCAACAGCCTCGGGGGAAGGCCAATATTTTAGCCATTTTTGATTTTTTAAATCAATTTTATCAGCGGGAGGGCTTTAGAGGTTGCTGGTGTTTGAATACCATCTCCGAGATTCCACGCGATAATGTTCGGATAAAGGCAGAGATCATCCGGCAAAAAAAGGCGTTCATGGCTTTATTGGAAGGAATTGTAAGGGAGAATTTACCGGAGGCACCCCTCGAAAGGGTAAAACGTTTGAGTCGACGCATTTATCTGTTGTATGAAGGTGCCATTGCGGAGAGTCAGCTACAGGGAGAAAATTGGCCCATTGCGGAAGCCAAACAAATGATGGAAGGAATGCTTGATTGGTAGGATATTTTTTTAAGGAATGACACTGGTGTCATTTTTTTTGCACAATAAAAGACAGACTTGTCTGTTCATTTTAATCAAAATTAAAATTTTAATACAATGAATCAATTCAAAGACAAAACGGCCCTTATCATCGGTGGTAGTAGTGGAATCGGCCGAGCCACAGCACATATTTTATCTGAGGCAGGAGCTACTGTCCACGTAGTGGGGACCAATCCGGATAAGTTGAAACGCATTGAGGAGGCTTATAGTGGGGCGATTAAAACACATCGCTCAGACATTACGGATCGTGCTGCGGTGCAACAACTCATCGAGCAGATTGGTCAGTTGGACCGCGTCGATTATTTGGTGAATGCTTCCGGGGTATTTGGTCCGAAGCCTTTTCTTGAGCATGAAATAGCGGACTATGATCGCTATCTCGATCTCAATCGTGGTTTCTTTTTTATTACACAAGCGGTAGCTAAAAAGATGAAGGCACAGAGCAGCGGGGCTATTGTTAATGTCGGTTCAATGTGGGCGCGTCAATCGGTCAAAGCCACTCCGTCTTCTGCTTATTCGATGCAAAAAGCGGGTTTGCATTCCTTGACTCAGCATTTGGCGATGGAGCTAGGAGATCATGGCATCCGGGTCAATGCGGTTTCTCCAGCCGTGGTCGAAACGCCAGTTTACGAAAGTGTATTTGGAGGAAAAAGTGAGGCGGAAAAGGCATTGGAGGGCTTTCATGGCTTCCACCCCATTGGACGCAACGGCCAGGCAGACGATGTAGCCAAAGTAATTGCTTTCTTGTTGTCTGACGATGCATCCTGGGTAACGGGAGCCATCTGGGATACCGATGGAGGAGTAATGGCTGGAAGAAATTAGGCACAGCTAGTCCTACTTTAAGATAAAAAATCCGAATCGAGTAGGCAAGGAGACTCGATTCGGATGTTTTTATCAAATGATCATACGCTTGATAGATCTACCTCACGATGGATACTCTTTTCGGGACGTTGCCCAAAGATGTTTTCAGATAAATAAAATACATCCCAGGAGCCATCCAAGTTTCCTTTGACCAACGCTCCGTAAATTGGCCCTCACCAATGGTCCCGTAGTCGACGGTCTTAACCAATTTTCCTTGAATATTGTATACCTCAATACTCAGATCGAAGGCTTTACTCGCTTCCAGTTCTAGTGTCAATTCTCCTACAGAGGGATTGGGAAATATTTTTGCATCCAGGGCCGCTTGTACTTGCTTTTCCGCATCTGTTTCCCCTTCTTCTCTAAAACTGCCAAAGCCAGAGAAAATACTGTAACATACCGTTGGCGAAAAGAGAGAAATCAAATGATCTTCCCCACAATTGGCTTTGACCCTCCACTCAAAGCAACTGTTGAACAGATAAGCAGGAATTTCGTAATAAGGCGTAGACACGGTCACGCTATAATTGGGACCAATGACTCCTTCTCGGCAACCACAGCGACTGGCCGTTTCATTGTTGGAAATCAGTTCAACCGTGTAAGAGGTGGCGTAAGGAACCGGATCCCAAGCCAGTTGACTGCCTAGAGAGGGTCCTTCAATCAACTCGTCCCGTAAGTTTTCGGGGATGGGACAGAAAGTGGGAATGCAGTTGTATACGGTAAACTCTTGGTACGCCACCCTCAGCGCATAACATTCTCCACGCAGGGACAGCTCTACTTGATATTCATTTCCTGCGGTAAAACTTAGCCCTTGAGTGGCCACTAAATCACTCAGATTGACCAAGCCAACTTCTCCGGGTGTAATGGTAGGTGGTGAGTAGAAAATCGTCCAAAATGGATTGCCCACCGGTCGGTGGAAAATGCGGATAGAATAACTGGTTTCGTACAGAGAAGCAGAACCATCTGCCCAAATTTCATCCCAAGTACAGAAACTATTGCCGACTTGCGCATCACCATCTGCGAGGACCAAAGAGGCAATTTCATCATTTGATCCATACGCTTGGACATAAGAAAAGTAATGACTGTCTTTGACCACTGGACAGTTGCCTTGTACACTGACCGTAACTTTATAATCGTATTTATAATCCAAGGGATAACCATTGTTGCTGGCAAAATTGGTCAAGTCAAACCATTCGGGCATACTGCCTGCGATCCAACCAAAATTATGGGCCAACACGTAAGGGGCATTGGTATCAGCTGGGCGATGACGCAGCTTGATGCGGTAGGCTTGCTCTCCCGTGACGCCTACGGCATCGATGATGACCAATTCATCTGGACAAAACAGGTCTTGAACATTTCCATTATTGTCGCGAGTGAAAATATCGTTGTAAATGTCTTGAATCACTTCTATTTTTAGAATGCTCTTCGGAAAACAATTGGGGGTTTCTACGATGACGCTAAAAGGCGTTTTCCCCAATACTGGCGTCCCATCACTGACCAATTTGACTTGGTTGGCGGGACTTCCCGCCACTGGAACGATGTCAAAACCATCGGGGATGATCCAGCTGAGCTCTGGCATGGGGCTGGGTAAATTATTGAGGGTCAATTCAATTTCCCCATCAGATTGACAAACCTGATCAGAGGAAGCAACGAGCTCAAAAGGCGCATTTAGCTCTGGACATCCATAAGGATCGTAGATGTAATCCTCACAGGCAAGATCAATATCTTCGCAAGGCTCGACGGCATCATCTCGGCAGTCGCAGCTGAGCATTGGGCTGCCCGCTTTTTCCGTAAACCAGCAGAGCGGATCGGTGCCTCGAATGCCATTCCAGGGAGCGGAGGCCAAGCCTGGCCCGTCGCAGTAATTGTTGCAAGCAAACTCTGCCCATTCCGGAAAGGTCTCTTCATCAAATCTACGATCCCACAAGCCTCCATCTTCCAAAACGTCGATCAAGGTATAGGTCTCGGTCGTATTTCCACCGATGGGAACGAGGCTTCCCGTTGTTCCGGGCAGGTAGGTGATGGTTGCTTGGTAATCGGGTTGGCATGGATTGTAGCTATATCCCAGCGTCCCTTCCAGCGTAGCATCTTCATGATTATTGTAAATTGCGTGAGAGCCAGCTGAAACGCCAAACATTGTGTGGGTCGCTCCGGCACCAATAAAAGGATCTGCATCGCTTACCGTACCCAGATCATCTACGCAGGTAATGATATCGATGTGTTTATCCTTTCCGTGTCGAATAGTGCCGGCCCCCATGGCCAAGTTGGCCGGATCTGCATCTTCACTGTCGGGTCGTGCAACAACGATAAAAATCTTATCTGCATCCCCTTCGTGATTATCGTCTGCGCAGGTATTGTATCCAGCAACGAAAATGCGATCGGCATAATCCCTGGCCCAGTGTAAGGTATAAGTAATGGTCCAAAAGTTTTCGGACCAATGGACGTGATAATAAACACCCGCAGGACTCGGATTCCAGGCATTTTCCCAATTGTTAAAGCCATTCCAATCGCCATCGTAATTGTAAGGCACCAAGCGATCGGCATCCCCATTTGCTGCATCGGTTAGCGCTGTATTGACGTATTGTACGATGACGGGAGCAAAAGTGTGGGCAATGTTGCGGTTGCACGCTGCAAAGCCTGCTGAAGTAGTGGGGGCATCGACACAAAGCGTCTGTGCCTTTAGCGGGTTCATTGGCCATGCACTGAGTAGGCCAAAAATGAGACTGAGGGTCAGGTAAATGAATGTTTGTTTCTTCATTTTTTTGTTGTTTAAGTTTAAAAAAAAGAGACAGGTATATCGGTTCTTCAGTACAGGCTTGAAGAGGGAAGGACATGATCATCGCCCAAATCGGGTTGCTCCTTTTCAGGAGCTAGCCGATTCGAGGTATATTGTTTGAAGGAAATGGGTCAACGTGTAACTGACATACAATTGCACTTCTCATACATTCCAGAAAATGTCTTATACCTGCAATTGTTCGCAAATTTTTTTGCTAAAAGTGTCAGTGTAGTGAAGCGAACAATAATCAATTGTTGGTCCAAAATTAAGTAGATTGGTCCAGCGAAGAAAGGACAAAAATGAAGCATTGGTGAATCCTTTTATTTTTTAGAAAAAGGGTTTTTATTGTGTTAGTATACTGATATTCAGTATTTTATAATATCGTAATTTTGAAAATAAATTGTTGATTTGTTGAAGGGCCTGAAG
>JBCCSR010000554.1:0-4565 GCA_039199865.1 Bacteroidota bacterium | reverse complement strand
GCCAACCTGCTTCTGCGGCAGCTTGATCGGGGTGGTAACTAATCGGACCAGCAGCAGGTGCGTTATTGGTAACCTGAACTGTAGTTAGATCGACGCCTGCCGGCGCACAAGTCACCGGTGGATTTGTCGCCACAATATCTGGTTGAATCAAAGTCGTGACGTTGATACAAGTTGAAGGTGCATTCCCACATTCATTGGCAATGTCTACGCAAACTTGTCCTCCCGTCGTTCCCCAATCCACAACTACCGAGCTTAAATTATTGGCGCCAACGATTGTCCCGCCACCACTTACCGTCCAATTGTAAATGGAAACGTCGGGATCGCTAATGCTGTAAATCGTTCCCATGGTATTTTCACAAACCTGATCCGGTCCGGTAATGCTTGAGCCTCCCGGGGCACTAGGAAAAACCGTTAAATCAATGGACTCCGAAACGGGGCCCGAAGGTCCTGTAATGGTTACCGTATAAGTTGTTGAAGTTGCGGGATTGGCAATGGGCGAAGGACTCGTTGGATCATTCAAACCAAAAGTTGGTGACCAGGCATACGTAAAGGGGCCCGCTCCAATGGCAATGGCTTGCAACTGAGTGGATTGTCCATTACATATGGTGGTATCTTGCGCCGTAACCGAGATCGATGCGACGCCATGATTGACGGCAATTGAATAATCACAAAAATCTTCTCCCCAACCATCGACGTGGATGTAGTAAATTTCTCCTACGATCAAATCGTTAATCGCAAGGGTTCCCGATGATTCAAAACCGGGGTTCCAGCAATTGGATTTAGGAGTAAAGTTAGTACAATCGTTGGTTTCAAATATTTGAACTTGAATCCCCCAGGTGTTCACACAAGAAGATGCGGTAAATTCCAATTCTGCGGTCGTTCCAGCGGCGATAAAAGCCAGCCAAGAATTATTTTCAATATTGGCACAAAACTCATTGATGCTATTAGGAAAATCATCGTAACCAAAAGTATTTCCACAATATCCATCTAGCTCGTCTGCCGACAATAAGACCGCATCACAACAAACATCTCCTGCCAAGTAATTGCCATTGCAGGCCGTTGGTCCACCCGCGATGGGGGCAGTGGTAGAATACGCACAAATATCAAAAGCGCCATTGTCGTTGGCGCCGTTTTCCCAAACCCGAACCCAAAAGGTCGATCCTACATTTTCAAAATTACAACCATCATCAATGCGTAGCGCCGGATTGTTGCCTCCCCCACTATTGTCATCACAAGCGACTAGGGTTAAACTATTGCAATTCGCCCCGGAGTAAACCGCTATTCCACCATCGAAAGCCCCACTCCCTTGTAGTTCGATCATGGTGTGCAAGCCGTTGGAAGGCATCACTACGGTAAACCAGACATCACTCCCCTGATAATCTCCGCAACCCGGAGCGGGGACCCCCGTACTTCCCGTGGCATTCATTGTGGTGTGGCTACCCAAAATACAACTGCTGCCCACAATCAAATCGGTAGCGTTGCAAGGATCATCATTGGCGGGTTGTGCCCATCCTTGGGTTGAACAAAAGAAAAAGAGCAGCGACCAAATGAGGGTTTTAGTCCTTGCATTGACGACATTAAAACTATCCATAATTGCTTGTTTAAATAGCTCAGCGCTATACTCTCCACCTATTAGCAGAGGGAAACTTTGTAGAATACATTGGTGAAATAGGTAAGTGTCAGACCGTTCACAAATTTTTCGTATAACTGCGAATCGGTCAATCTATTCGAGGGGGGAATGAATAGCTTATTCGATTTAGAAGGCGCTCTCAAACAAGGTGTAAATGAACCGAAGCTTGAAATCGCTAGAAGGGATAAAGCAAAAGTTTTGCCATTTTGAATGTAAAAATGATGGGAATTGTTTTTCCAGGAGGGTGGACGACAAAGAGGAAAAAACGAATTCCTACAACCGATTGTTTTGCAAGGGACTACAAATCAATGGGAAGCATCATAAGTAGACTTCTTTGCAAAAGTAAAAATTAAGGTCAAGCGGTGAAAAATCATTTTATCAAGGTCACATCTCCACTAAATTCTTCTACTCGTCCATCAATAAATTTGATTTTGGCATAATAGATAAAAACGGCAGGGTTTAAGGCTACTCCATCCAAAGTACCATCCCATCCATAAGCGGGATCGTTGGGTGAAAACAGCTCACGGGTATAAATCATTTCTCCCCAACGGTCGAAAATGCGGAATTCCATCACTTGCGCTACATCTTTTCCACCGTGGATGTAGAAGATGTCGTTAACCCCGTTGTTGTCAGGGGAAAATACGTTGGGAATAAAGACCAATCGTCTTTTGTTGACATCAATTTTGATCTGATCTTGTACCGTACAGCCATTGGGATTGACTAGAGTCAAAGTATAGCGTACTTCATGCAATGGCATGGCGAAAGGATCAAGACAATCGGTACAATTCAAATAATTGATGGGCGACCAAATTAGCGTATCCATTTGCTCGAAAGGCAAATTGGTTTGGGCATCCAATTGCAGACTATCCCCCAATTCAATCGCTACATCTTCTCCCAAATCCAAAATCAATTCGGGAGGATCTGGTAGGTTGATCAGCGTATCCCATTCGCATCCCAAAGCATCTTGAATGGTCAGAGGATAAAGTCCCGAGGGTAGATAATTCAACTGTGGATATTGATTGAATGGCCCTTCATTAAAGGCGAACAAAAAAGGTTCTGTTCCCCCAAGTACCGAATCAATTCGAATGACGCCATCATTTTGTCCATGACAAGATGGAAGGGTCAAATCCAAGTCCGCAGCATTCGGTGCATTGATGTCTTCAAGGATTTGTACTGCATCCTCGGCGGTGCAGCCATTCTGTTGATTGGTGACTACCAAAGTGTAAATGCCACCACTGAATACGGTAGGAAATAAACTTTGTGCATCAATCAATTGGCCTGGTCCAGTCCACAAATAGGCAAATGGTGATCCAGTAGAAGAGGGACTTCCATCCAGCTGTACTTCATTCACTGCACAATCTAAAGTAGCCGATGGACCTGCTTCGGCGATCGGCGCCACTTGATTGGCCATGACCTCGACTGAAGCAGAATCTATACATCCATTTTGTTCATTACTGACGATCAATTGATAGGTTCCAGGAGTATTGATCATCGGAAAGAGAGTGGTGTCTCCCGACAAGATTCCATTATTGGTAGCCGACCATTGATACGTGAAAATTGATCCCACGGAGGAATTGCTTGCGTCTAAATTTAGGATTGGATCAAAACAAGTGAGTAGCATCGGTGTTTGAATAGAGACGCTGGGTAGAGTGGTATCTTTTACAATTTCAACCGTCGCCGTATCCTGGCAACCATTGCCTTGATCCGTAACAACCAGCGCATAGACGCCTACCTGGCTGACTTCTATTTCCGATAGGTCAGAGAAGACTTGCCCTGATTGGTTCCAACTAAAATCGAGGGTTCCACCTGGCTCGGAGTTGAGACCATTGAGCACCAATGAAGAAAAATTACAATTGATGGTAAAACCATTTATCGGAACAATCAATGCCTCTGGATGATCGGTGTTCGCTAAAACTTGCACTACATCTGTCTCGGCACATCCACCATCAATATTAGTAACAATCAATTGGTAAAGTCCAGAATCTCCAACACTCACCTGTAAATCTGTACCCACTAATATTCCATTGGGATCCAACCATTGATACGCAAAGCTTCCTCCAACCGAAGAGCCTGCTCCACTGAGTTGCACCATCGATTGATTACAGGTTAACAGATCTGCGGTGCCTGCCTCCGCAATGGGAATGCTTCCATCTGCTACCACCTGAATCGTCTCTGAATTCGTACAACCATTGCTAGCCGTAATTGTCAAGCTGTAAAGTCCACTGGTAGCGACTTGTGGATCAAGGGTATCTGCACTAAAACTATTGGGTCCCGTCCACTGGTATTGCAAAGCATCAACAGAAGACACAGCGGACAAGGTCGCCAACGGAGTCGTACAAGCGATGGTATCGGCAAATAACAGTAAGTCTGGCGTTAGCGTATCCACCACGAGTTGAGCTTCGGCAGCAGCGGTACAACCATTGGAGGCCGTGAGTAGCAAAGTGTAAGTTCCACCTTCCATGACGAAGGGATTGGCCTGGGTTGAACCAAAACCATTGGGGCCTGTCCATTGGTACTGAACATCGCTCGTCATTGTCATACTCTCTAAAGTATCTCCGGATACCAAACAATTGACCAAACCATCGTTGACTTGCAGGTCAGGTGCAATGGTATCGGCAAACACGGAAATGCTTTCTACGGCGGAGCAACCACTAGCGGCGGTGACCGTCAAGATGTAAGTTCCCCCCACTTGAACGTTAGGGCTACTCTCCATCGAAGAAAAACTATCTGGCCCTATCCATTGATATTGGAGATTTGGGACAGCCGAAGTCGCTTGTAGGTTGGTACTGGGTTGATCACAATTAATCGTATCGGCCATCAATACTAAATCGCTAATTCCATCTACTTGAATCACTTCGGTATTGGTCGTGGTCGAGCAACCATTATCCCCAGTTACGGTGAGGGCATAAGTCCCCAGTAAGGTAACGGTCGGATT
>JBCCSR010000553.1:0-4586 GCA_039199865.1 Bacteroidota bacterium | reverse complement strand
GATTAAGGAAGGAAAGTACCGCAAAGCCGCTTTTGTTTATCTGAAATTGTTGAAAAACCCCAGGCTAGCGGCGCAAACTTTGGAGCAAGGACAGCACTATCAAGAAGCGGCTAGTCTCTACCTAAAGCGGCTCAAAGATCAAGTCAAAGCAGCGGAGTGTTATGAAAAAGGCCGTTGCTACCAGGAAGCCATCGAACTTTACAAGGCGCTCGAAAACTTCGAAAAAGTAGGAGATCTCTACAGTTTGTTACAAGATCGAGAAAAGGCCAATTATTACTATCTATTGGTCGTCGAACAATGCAGAGAAAAAAGGCAATTTTTCAGAGCGTCCATCCTCTACCGAGACAAAATCAATGATCTTGAACTTGCGAAGGCGGTCTTGCTGGAAGGATGGCGACTCAATGTGGATCCCTTCAGTTGTTTGAACAATTACTTCCGCTACTTCGAAGATGAAACACAACGTTGGGAAGCGATCAATCACATTTATCGCAATGAGGTAGGGCCAAACAAACAATTGATCTTTCTAAAAGTACTCAAATACGAATACCGCAAAGCCAATGAGTGGAAAGCTGGTATCCGTGACATAGCATACGAAATGCTTTCCGAGCTGATTAAGAGCAATCCGCACTTGGTGTCCGAATTGGTGGCATTCAATAGAAAGGACCAACAATTGGTGAAAGATACCATTCGCTACACAACGAATTCAACGAAAGGATAAATGCTACTGGCCAGTATTCAAATGACTGGCCCAGTAGTTCGTTTTTTAAGGCACAATCTCTTTTATCGTTCATTCGATCTTATTATTTTTGATTCGTATTTTGAAAAATGCTCTGTTCAATTTTGCCAAGACCAAAACCTTCCTCCATTATGACGCCAAAATATCAATCCTTTCTCACGCAAGAGCTGCCCACTCAACTTCGAAGCCTAGCTCCTACTCAAGCCCCCAATTTTGGTTTGATGACCGCTCATCATATGGTTGAGCATTTGATTTATGTGACCAAGATCATGATGAAAAGAAAGGGAGAACCCGACCCTGAAGCAAAAATGAGTAAAAGTCAGCGCTTTTTTCGCAATTTCATTGATGCGGGCTGTCCTTTTGAACATCGTCCCAAAAAAGGAGCAACATTAAATGAATTGCGTACCTCCAGCATTGAAGAAGCCATTCAAATTTTGGAGGGAGCCAACCAAAAATTTTATGATCTCTTTACAGCCAATCCCGCCTACAAAAGCTACCACCCAATGATGGGAGCATTCAATATGCCAGAGATCGAATCTTTTCAATACCAACACGGAAGATGGCATTTGCATCAATTTGGAATTATTGAGATCTTTACTCCCTTGGCGGTAGCGGATTAACCCAAAGCGCCAATTCCAGTTTTTACTCCGCAGCCTCTTTAACCATTTAAAAAATTAGCCATGCGTTCACTGTTTTGCCTTTTGTTTTTATTATTTGGAATCAACACCATGAGTTTTGCCCAAGCGTTCGAAGGCCAAATTCTCGTTCAATACCAGGAAGTGGCTCCATCCACGACGACTTTTACCGTCAAGGGGGATCTGGCCAAAATGGAACGACAAACTACGCAGGGCTTGGTCAGCATTATCAAAGATCGGAAAACGGGACAAAAAACTTTGCTACGCAATCGAAAGGGCAAAAAAATGGCGATCATTCAAAATGAAAAGGAGCTACCCAAGCAATCCACTACCACTTCCTCCAGCTGGGTAAGGGCAAAGCCCGTCGAAAGTTATCGTCTTGTAGAGGTCGACAGTACTAAAATAATTGACGACTACACTTGTAATTTGATTGTTGCCACCAATTCAACTACGGAAGCAAAGGCCTGGGTAAGCAAGGATTTGAAGCTCAAGCTAACCGATTGGTTTGCAGAAGCTTCCCCCAAAGATGCGCAAGAAAAAGAATTAGAGGAACAGTTGACCCAACGGGGTTTTGTGATGGAGTTGACCAGCAAAAATTTGGTCGATGGCAAACTTAGGCATCGAAAAACAATCATCACCGCCAAAACCGTTGACGATTCAGCATTTGATATCCCAGCGGACTACCGAGTGAACGATCTGACAAAACGGGACCAAACGGTACAAGGGTTCAAAAAAAGTGCGCGACGACTTAAAGAGCTACAAAAAGACGGAACCATCAAAGATTAAGTTTGCTCCAATTGAAGTTGAATCGGCTCTAGTTCACATTGATATTTTCCCGCTTCTCCTTTTAAATGGACCCAGTTTAAATCGGCGCTGTTCCCTATTCGGATCCTTCCAGCTCCCGCCCGGCCTTCCCTGCCATCTATCTCCATCTTTTTGGCAGGATTGTCACACATGATTTGTACTGCGTAAACCAAGGCTTCTTCTAAGGAATAGGCCTCGTGTTGTCGATACCAGACGCCTTCCCCCTTTTTTGTTAACCAGTTGATTAAATTATTGAATCCACGATCTGACGACAGCACACTCCCAAACAAAGAATTGGCCTTACCCGCTGCTTCCAGGTACGCTCGATTATCACTTACCCGACCCTTTAAACCCGCCAAGGAAAAGTCTTTAATCTTACTCAGCCCATTGACAAAGATACTATCGGTGATGCCAATACAGCTATCCATCCCCTTCCGGACAAAAACATCGCGGACATACTGAGGATGTACGTGATAACCATCTACAATCAATTCCACCGAAACCGCATCATTGCGCAAGATGGTCTCAATTGCTCCTCCGTTATGAAAAGATTTTGAAGAACTGCGACTGGGCCCGTTTAAAAAGTGAACCGCTAGGGAAAGCCCCGCATCCACCGCTCGCTCAAATTCATGAGCAAAGGCGGCACTGTGTCCTCCAGCCACAATAATATTTCGTGCTCGCAGATAACGAATGAGCTCTAGCCCAGGTTCGCCATGCTCGGGTGGTACATTGACGATGCGAATGCGATTGCCGGAGGCGCTTTGTAAACGATCAAAAGTAGCGGGCTCGGCAGGGTAAAAATATTCGGGATTTTGGGCACCAGCAAAAGCGGGAGATTTGATAAACGTCCCCTCCACATTGATGCCTGCCACCAAGGATTGATAGACCGGATGGCGGTACAAAAACTCATCGAGGAGTCGGAAAGAACGCTCCAAAGCAGTTATTGGAGCCGCCACGGTGGTCAAATACAATTTACTGACGCCCTTACGCCGATAAAACTGTAAGGCCTTTTCTAAAGCCTGCCAATACGCTTCGGCATTTTGACTAAAGGTCGCTCTTGCTTCGTCATATTTTCCCAAGGAAAAATCAAAGCCCATGGCTCCGTGATTGTGGAGATCGACAAATCCGGGAATGACATATCGCCCACGCGCGGCCAAGACCTGCTCTCCCGCCTCGGGGATCAATTGTTCTCCAAATTCAGCGATCAATCCATTGCGCAAGCGCAAATCCCCCAAACGAACCCCTTGGGGAAAAACGATCCGAGCATTTTGAATCAAGCCATTGTTCATAGTAAACTCGCCGATGCTTCATCCAAAAACAAATGACATTGTGGATGGGTTTGTAAAATTGAAGCGGGCTGCATAGGATCAACAGGGCCTTGCAATGCGGCCTTTACCGCTTTGGCTTTACGTAAATCGGGGACAGAAACAATGAGGCATTTGCTCTTCATGATTTGCTGAATACTCATGGAAATGGCTTTTGTAGGTACTTCCTCCAAAGTGGGAAACCATCCTTCTCCCAGTTGTTGTTGTCGGCAGGCCTCATCCAATGTCACCACAATAAATGGCTCCATCATGGCAAAATCTGCCGGAGGATCATTGAAGGCCAAATGTCCATTTTCTCCAATCCCAATCAGGGCTACATCAATGGGATGATGGGCAATTTGCTGGGATAAGTCCCGACAAGTTGCCTCCGCTTTGGCCTGCGCTCCACTAATCAGGTGAACCGTATTGAGTGGCGTGACCTGATCGATAAACCGCTCTTGTAAATAGGCACAAAAGCTGGCCGGATGATCGGCCGAAATGCCCAGATATTCGTCCAGATGAAATAAATTGACTTTGGACCAATCAATGTTGGCCTGGGTCAAATTTTTTAAGGTTTCAAACTGACTGGTCCCCGTAGCCAGTATAATGTTGGCACAAGCCTTTTCGGCAATGGCTGCATTGATGTACTGGGCAGCAAGTTGCGCTGCACTACGCCCCAATGCTGGGGGATCTTTTAATTTTTGGACGTCGATGGAAGTCAAATCAGTCATTATAAAGAATATCTTAAATCTCCATAACCCGTAATGATTTCATCGGAGGTCGTGGAGGAAATTCGATAAAACAAGCGATAGTGATCGCCATTGCTCACAGGAAATGTTTCTGGCAGGGTAAAAGCGAACTCATTAATGCCCACTTGCAAATTATCGATGTCAGAAAAGGTAACAATAATTTCAAAATTTTGGTTGACCAATACCAACTCTAACTGGGGAACAAAAGATGTTTCAAATCCCCAAAAGAAAGTACCAGTGAATGGATTAGGATAGGCCTGACGAACCGTTTGTTCACTGCCCAACACTCCACTTAAAGGGTCAAACTGTAGAAATGGCGTTTTTTCAATGCCCATAAAGGCGCCAACCTTCCAGTCGT
>JBCCSR010000552.1:0-4590 GCA_039199865.1 Bacteroidota bacterium | reverse complement strand
TTCTATCACTGGAAAAGTAGTGGACCAACAAAATCGACCCATAGAATTTGCCGAGATCTTACTGCTCCAACCAGACTCTACCGCTTTACTCAGTGAATTGGCAGACGAACAGGGCCAGTTTACCATTACCAGAGCCGCAGGAAATTACCTATTACAAATTAGGCAAGTTGGTCAGGTGCTGTACAGCCAAAGTTTGGACTTCAATCAAGACATGAACCTTGGTATCCTTGTGGTAGAAAAAGGCTTGAACTTAGATGAAATAGTGGTCACCGCTAAAATGAAACTGATCAATCGAAAAATCGATCGAACTGTATTTAATATCGAAAATACGGCCAATGCCAACGGTGGAGATGCGCTAGAATTATTGAAAATTACTCCTGGTATGCGGGTCCAAAATGAAGAGGTGAAAATGATAGGAAAGAGTACGGTAGGGGTTTTGATGGATGGAAAGATAATGCAGATTCCCCAGGGAAATATTGCCGATTTTCTCCGATCCATTCCCGCAGAAAATATTAAAAGCATTGAAGTCATCACCACGCCACCGGCCAAATTCGATGCTGCCGGAAATAGTGGTTTGATCAATATCGTTTTGAAAAAAGCAAGATCAGACTCTTGGAATGCCTTATTGGCCGGAAATTATTGGCAAAAGACCTTTGCTACGGGAACTGGTCTGGCCAATTTTAACTTCAATCAAAACAAATTTACCCTTTCCTCTTCTCTGTATTTTAATCCTGGAAAGCAATTCAATAGTCAAGAGGACTACGCCAGTTTTCCCGATGGTTTGTGGTACACAGACTCGTCCTACGATTATCAATACCGTAGAGTCAACGCACGATTATTGATGGACTATCAAGTGACTTCGGCCTGGACCATGGGCCTACAGTATTTGTTCAATACCAATGATCAGGAATTTGTCGAAGCGCCTTTTACACCCGTATTTGATTATCAAAGCAATGAAGTCCTTCGTTCTTTGCGTTCGGATGGTTTTGTCGAACAAAATCCGACCATTCATTCCCTCAACTGGCACAGTGGCCTACGACTCGATACGCTGGGAAGGTACATGACGATCAACCTTGATTATTTTACTTTCAGTAACGAAGATCGAAAAAGTTACGATGGAAAATCGGAGATTGTCTCTCCGGCAATCACTCAATTTTTTGGTGGTCGAAATGTCAATGATCAAGACATTACCAATTTATCGGCTAAAATCGACTTTGATTATCCCACACCATTCATGAACCTAAGTTTTGGAGGAAAGATCACCAACTCAAAAGCCATCAATACCATTTCGGCTTTCAATAGTGGTTTGGTCAATGATTTGGTGACCAATTACCCATTGGAGCGTTCCATTTTTGAATACGTGGAAAACATTCAAGCGATCTATTTATCTGGCAATCGAAAATTAAATCAGTACTGGGAGGTCCAATTGGGTTTGCGATTGGAAACCACCCAAACTGAAGTCATCATTGAAAATCAGGCAGGGCCCAAAGACAATGATTATCACCAGTTTTTTCCGACGGCTTATGTAGCCTATCGTCCCAATCAAAACTCAACTTATTCCTTGAGCTACAATCGCAGGATTCGTCGACCTAGTTTTATGGAATTGAACCCTAATCTTTATTTTTCCAATCCTTTCCAAAGTATTGAGGGCAATCCCTTTTTACAACCAGCTTTTATCGATAACGTAGAATTGGCGCACAATTATAAATCCTTACAAAGTAAGATTTATTTTAGCAATGAAGATGCCATTTTTTCCCAGATCGCCATCGCCGATCCCGCCACTAACAATATCCGCTATACCAACGAAAATTTCATTACAACCCAGCGTTATGGTATTTCGGAAAATCATTATTTTGACAAAATCTCCTGGTGGACCAGTAGCAACGGAATAGATGTCAATTACACCGTTTCCACTTCGGATTTGGCCATAACCAACGAAAGAGAAACGGGATTCAATGCCAGAATTTCTACTTACAATAACTTTATCTTGAACAAGAAGCGCAACCTTTCCTTGAGCATCAATTATTGGTACAACTTTCCCGGAGTAGATGGTATTTACCAGTTGAAAGCGATGGGCTCTTTAGGAGCTGGTATGCAATATCGATTGCTCGACAATAAATTGACCTTGAGTTTGCGAGGATTTGATATTTTGAAAACCGAAATCATTGGCGTAAGCTCCACGGTCAATGATACTTTCCAGGAAGGAGAATACTACTACGATAATCAATCCGTACTGTTTTCCATCAACTATAAATTTGGCAACACCAAAATTAGAGACAAGCGGCACCAGACTGGCAACGCAGATGAACGTAGTCGGACGGGAAATTAAGCGGTAAAAGAAATGATTTTTTTCTGGACTGGTTCAAAAACGATAATGCTATCAACATATTGTTAGTGCTAAATAAAATTTACCCTACACCTCAAATGTAATTCTAACCCGATTGCCGTGGTAGGGACGAATCGTCCTGCCTCTATCTTACTCGATTGGGCCTACCGATTCAATGTTTGAATTGACTTGAAGATTTCATCTATTCTATCTATCCATCAAGGAAATCCCCTTCCCTGATGGCTGTAATACGCTACCTATTATGCAAGATTTATTAAAAAAGCTGACCAAGCGAAAAGTTCGAATCAATCTGCTTGACGGACGATTGGATATTCAGGCGCCCAAAGGTGTGATGACCAAGGCCCTTTTAGAGGAGATCAAATTGCATAAATCTGCTTTGATTGATTTTATCGAAAGCCATCAAAATAATCAAGACGATGCCCAATGGAAAATTGCCAAGGCGCCAGTTCAAGCCGACTATCCATTATCCTCTGCCCAAAAAAGGATTTGGATGCTGTGCCAGTTTGCGGAGGCCCGACAAGCTTATAACATGCCTTGTATCCTAAAAATGGAAGGGCCGCTTGATGTGGAGGCATTGAACCAAAGTTTTCAGGTTTTGATTGATCGACACGAAGCCTTACGAACGCAGTTTGTCGAAAACCAGCAGGGGGAGGTCCGGCAAGTAATTCTCGCTTCTGAGCCATCTATTTTTAAGTTAGAACAGCTCGACTTGCGGTTTAAAAGTACTACGGAGGAGGAACTCCATTCCATCATCCAGCGAGAGGTCAATTACGATTTTGATTTAACTGCGGGGCGTTTGGTTCGAGCGAGATTGATTCGAATTGCCGACGAACAATTCATTTTTTGTTGTACGCTACATCACATCATTAGCGATGGTTGGTCCACCCAAGTGATGACGGAAGAGTTGTTTGCTCTGTATGCTGCTTTTGTGAAAGGCCGAGCCCATGCGCTCCCTCCCTTAAACATTCAGTACAAAGATTACACAAATTTCCTACAACAATACATTGATCAAGGGCAAATGGCGGCCTCGCGTTCCTTTTGGTTGGAACAATTTTCTGGTGATATTCCAGTCTTGGCAATTCCCACGTACACCACTCGTCCGGCTACGCGAAGCTACCAGGGCAATACCGTTCGGAAAAAGTTTTCGAAGCAACTCTTGTCAGCATTGCACGAAAAGGCGAGGCGTCAGCACATTACTTTGTTTATGGCTTTGACGGCATTGACCAAGCTATTGTTTTATCGGTATACGGGGCAATCGGATCTGATTGTTGGTACTCCGGTTTCTGGTCGTGAGCATCCCGAACTGCAACAGCAAATTGGTTGTTATGTCAATGCATTGGCGCTAAGAACACAGATCGATCAGGAGGATCATTTTGATCGCCTTTTAAGTAAAGTAAAGACCACCATCCTCAATGCTTTTCAACATCAAGCCTATCCTTTTGATGAGTTGGTGGCTGAACTCAATTTAAAACGAGACCAAAGTAGAGCGCCCCTTTTTGATGTGGTCGTTTCTTTCAATAAACCAGTGGGCAAGACCGGGGGCAAGACTTTGGCCAATACGATTCAATTGCAAAACTACGATTGGGGGACTGCTACGATGAGTCGTTTCGATATGGAGTTGGTCTACGAACAAACGTCTGAGGGCTTGGAATTGATTTTGACTTATAATACCGCGATTTACACCGAAGTTTTTGTCAAGGCTTTAGGAGAGCATTTGGAAGTACTGTTAGCGGCTGTTTTGGAAAAGCCCAAAAAAGTTCTCCATCAATTGGAATATTTAAGTCCCACGGAAAAATACCGTTTACTCGAGGAATACAATCAAAGGGTAGCTCCTTTTTCGGAGGCGCAAACCATTGTTGATTTATTTGAAGCACGGGTGCCACAGTTGGCAACGCAAAAAGCAGTTGTTTTTCAAGAGCAAGAGTTGACCTACGAAGCGCTCAATGCTCAAGCCAACCAATTGGCGCACTATTTACGGCAAACTTTTCGGATTCAAGCCGATGATATTATTGGGATACGACTAAAGAGAAGTGAGCAGCTGATCGTCGCCATTTTAGCGGTCATCAAATCCGGAGCCGCTTATTTACCGATGGACGTTCAGTTTCCAGAAGAACGCATCGCTTATTTGCAAAAGGATAGTGCTTGTAAAACCATTATCGATGAAGATCACTTACAAAATTTTGAGGCCGTAAAAGAGCAGTATCGCTCAGATAATCCAGATAAAATCAACAAAGCCAGTGATT
>JBCCSR010000551.1:0-4602 GCA_039199865.1 Bacteroidota bacterium | reverse complement strand
CCGACCTTAAGCTGGTCTTCAAAAACCGACGTAGCATCCTATCTCCTACTCTAGTCACCAATAAATATTTTGAATTTAAAGGGATCCCCAAAAATGAAATGGTGTATATTGTTGCCTTGAAAATGTCAAATCAAAAACAAATCAAATTAGCGGTCGAAACGTTTCAAATTAGTGGAAATGACATTGAGGTAATACTTGACGACGTTGCTTCATTTACCGAACTCGAAGAAAAATTACAGCAGATTAATTCTGATGATCCATCCATTTCCTCAACATTATCCTTTGCAAACGATGATCAAATACGAGACTAAAAGACTTTACCTGATGGAAGCCAAGCTAGAAGATGCCGCATTTTTCCTCCAACTGCTCAACAGTCCCAACTGGTTGGAATTTATTGGCAATCGAAATATTCATGCCCTGGAAGATGCCAGAGCTTATATTCAAATGGCCTTGCTCAACAGCTATCAGGTCAATGGTTTTGGTTTGTACAAAATGGTTTTAAAAGAACAGCAGCAAGCCATCGGCATTTGTGGTTTGGTCAAAAGACCGAGCCTCGAACATCCCGATCTGGGCTTTGCCATTTTACCCCAATTTGAAGGTCAGGGGTATACCAGTGAGGCTGCCATGGCCACCTTACAATATGCTCAGCTCAAGCTCAAACTTGAGCCCATTTTGGCCATTACAACGCAAAAAAATCTCGGTTCCCGACATCTATTGGAAAAGATTGGTATGCAATTCATCAGAAAACGTACAGAGGCCAATCAAGAGGAACTCCTCGTCTACACTTTTCCCCAAAAGGCATCAGAACCGACCTAAGTCATCAAAAATACATTCCACTGTCAATTCAAGCCCAATTATGTTCAGTTCACCGCTATTCTAGCCCAATCTTTTGATTGATCTCCTTACTTTAAAAAGACTATTAACACCACCGGCGATTGGGAATCGACCAATCTTGATTTTTGTCGTCGCCATTTTCACTTTCCGATGATCGGCTAAACGTAGCGGTTGTTGGTAGGTTTGCTCTGACAATCTGCATATCATGAAACGAAGTATTACACTCCTCCTCTTATCATGGGTACTTACGGTAATGTCTGCTACCGCCCAGGTCAATTTCAGTGAACACATTGCTGAAATTATTTATGAAAAATGTACCTCCTGTCATCGGCCTGGAGAAATTGCCCCCTTTCCGCTGACCAATTACGAGGAAGTCGTGGCCTGGAGCAATATGATCCAGTACGTTACCGAAATTAAATATATGCCCCCCTGGAAACCAGATCGAGATTTCAGTAATTTCGTTGGGGAAAGTGGATTGACAGACGAAGAAATTCAACTCATTGCCGATTGGGTAAATGCTGGTTCGCCGGAGGGCGATCCCAATTTAGCCCCTTCTGTTCCCAACTTTCCATCCGGCTCGCAACTAGGGACGCCAGACCTGGTGCTCGAAATGACAGAAGACTATTTTATTGAAGGAAATAATCAGGATGATTACCGAGTGTTTGTATTGCCAACGGGTTTGATGGAGGACAAAGAAATTGCGGCCGTTGAGTTTCGCCCGGGGAACAACAAGGCCGTTCACCACGCACTGATTGCTTACGAAACCAATGGAGCCGCTGCGGCCTTAGATGCGCAAAGTTCGGGCTATGGTTATGAATCTTTTGGGGATTTTGGTGTTCCCGTACAAGGCAATTTCACTGGTTACACACCGGGCATCCGTACGGTTGCCTTTCCGCCAGGTATCGGTACTCTACTTCCCGCAGGAGCGGATTTATTGATCCAGGTCCATTATGCTCCACTGGCTACCAACGAAACAGATCGTTCTTCTCTCAATATCTTTTTTAAAGAGGATAGCGATCCCATTCAACGAGAAGTGGAAAGGATGCCCGTTACCCCCTTACATCTCGACGGAGGCTGGTCCTCTTTTAGCATCCCACCCAATGAAGTCAAGTCCTTTCACGGAACGCGGTCGGTTCCAGAAGATGTCAGTCTAATCAATGTCTATCCCCATAGTCACTATCTGGGAAAAGACTGGGAAATTTTTGCCTTGAGCCCTACCGATGATACCATCAATATCATTCGAATTGAGGAATGGGATTTCAACTGGCAAGGTGCCTACACTTTTAATCGGATGAAGAAAATCCCCGCGGGATCGGTCATTCACGTCAATGCTACCTACGACAATACCGCAAGCAATCCGTTTAATCCCAGTAGTCCACCGCAAACCGTAACTTGGGGAGAAGGAACCAAGGATGAGATGTATTTGGTAGGCATTAATGGGGTGCCTTATCAGGAAGGTGATGAAGATATTGTGATCGGTGGAGGCATCAGTACCAGTGTGGAAAATACAATCCACACGTCAGGCCATCAATTGTTGGCTCCCTTTCCCAATCCCAGCGATGGAGAGGTATTGCTTCGCTATTATCTCAATAGTCCAGAAAAAGTAAGTATTGATCTGGTAGACATCAAGGGAGCTTTGGCCAAAAGTATCCTTCGGCAAATACCGGTTCCTTCCGGCGCACATCAATTGGCCATCAGTGTACAGGATTTACCTAGTGGAGTGTATTCCATTCGACTCAGCAGTGGAGGAGTGGTTTTAAGTCAGCCTTTAGTTATTTCAAAATAAATGCTTACTATTGAGTCATTGATAAGAGAGGCATACTGGCAACTTAGAGATCAGGCCTACAAAAAAGAAAAAATGTCCTTTAAATCAAAGATCAATAGCATCCTTCCCATTGCATTGGCGGTCATTCTTCCCTTGTTGGGCCTCTATTCCCATCCGGAGCTGGTATTCTTGCGACAGAGCGAATTTTTTCAAAGGTGGATCCTCATTTCTTCCATCTTGTATCTGCTTTGGCAAGCCATGTGGTATTTTGGGAATATGGACAACAAAAACAAGTATGGGTGGTTCCTTCTTTTTCTACTGACTTTTTATGGAATCGTTTACCTAATCATTGTCCAATCCGAACAGGTGATACACATCCAACACCTGGTGCGATCCATTTTTGCCCTTGCCCTTTTTGCAGTCATTCAGTATGCGATGAGAACGCAAGAAAACATTGCGCGTTTACTGCTGGAAAAAGAGCAACTCCAAACGGAAAACTACAAGGTGCAACTCAAGGCACTGCATTCCAAAATAGATCCCCATTTCTTATTCAACTCTTTGAATACGCTGCGTTCAATGGTTCGACAACAACACATCAAATCGGAGCAATTTATCATGAGTCTTTCCGATTTTTTTAGGAAGACTTTGCAACTTACCGAAAATACAAGTTTGCGCCTTTCTGAAGAACGTTCCATCTTACAATCCTATTTGTTTTTGATGCAAAGTAGAAATGAGGCGGCCATTGAAATCAACATCGCGATCGATGCCACAAAAGATGCTTTCCACTTGCCTACGCTCGCTTTACAAATCCTCGTTGAAAACTGTTTTAAGCACAACAGCATGACGACAAAGCAGCCCCTAAAGATTGAAATTAGAGTGATCGATCATCACTACATTGAGGTACGCAATAATATCCAACCCAAAATTGGAATACCCGAAGAATCGGGTTATGGACTTAATCTTCTGAAGAAAAGATATGAACTGATGAATATATCCGATGGAGTGATCGTCGAAAAAACAAAAGAGCATTTTAGTGTAAAAATAAAATTGATCGAAAAATGAATGTACTGGTCGTCGAAGATGAGTCCTTTACGGCTTCCCTGCTCAAGGAAATCGTAGAGCAAGATCCTGAATTCAAAGTCATTGAAATCGTTGAATCCGTGATGGAAGCTGTACAATATCTAAGCAAATACCAAAAAAGCATCGATTTGTGTTTTTTTGATATTCAATTGGCCGATGGACAGAGTTTCGAAATTTTTAAACACATTGATGTTGTGGTTCCCATCGTGTTTTGTACGGCCTATGATGAGTATACTCTGCAAGCCATCAAGAGCAATGGAATCGATTACGTACTCAAACCTTTTAAGGAAGAAGAAATACACGCAGCCCTACAAAAGTACAAGCGTTTTATTGCTAGTCTACAAAGTAAATCCCTTCCTCCGATCAGTTTCCAAACGGAAAAACCCAAGTCTTACCAACAACGATTTTTAATTCAGTACCGAGAAAAGACTTTAATCAAACCCATCGAGGAAATTGCCCTGTTCATGGTTGAAAACGATATGGTTTATATCTACACCTTTGCGGGTCAAAAGTTTACCTTACTCAAGAAAATGGAATATCTAGAAAGTGCTTGTGCCCCCAATCAGTTTTTTCGCATCAACCGGCAAATGCTGATCAATCGGGAAGCCATCACTTCCTTCGAGCCTCATTTCAATCGCAAAATTGTTTTGAACTTAAAAGTAAAACTCAGTGAGCTCGCCATCGTAAGTCGCCTAAAAGTCAGTAGTTTCAAAACCTGGTTGGAACAATAATCGTTTACCTTGTAGCGTACCGTGATGATCAACAACTATGAAGGTAAAGAATCACATTCTGATCAATGAAATGGCCCTCCATTTTAATCCATTTAGTGGACTCAATCGGCAGGAGATGCTTCGAGCCATCGAAAGCAGTTTTGATTTCGAACGAATAGTACCAATCATATCGACTCAAAAGACCCATGTCAT
>JBCCSR010000550.1:0-4602 GCA_039199865.1 Bacteroidota bacterium | reverse complement strand
TCACGATCGGATGCTACTAAGTCTTCTCCGGGAAGGGACGGTAATGTATAATGCTCTTTGAGGCAGTGTAAGAGCAGATCTCCGGGCCCCAGCTTTTGCAGATGAATGCAATCCAATGATGCATCACTCAGGGAACTATCTCGCAGATCGATGGTCCGTCGTAATTGGGTCAACAAATGGACCAAATAAATATAATGCTGAGTTTGCACAAAAAGCTGATGGTCGGAATAATTGCTAATGCCAAGGATTGTTTCATTAAGCTTGGAGATGGTTTGTGGTAGGGATAGTGCTTGCTCAAAATGGATTCCATCAAAGCGAAAAATGCGTTCAGGAGAAGATACCCATAAAAAGCCTTGATCATCTTGGGTGACGCTGTTCAAGGACTGCTCGGCAAACTGGTGATCAACATAGGGGACCAACTTTCCAACTTGCGCGATAGCTGCCGTCGACAGAACAAAATAAAATAAAGAGGCAAGGAGGGCTTTTCTCATACGTAAACTTAATTAATTTTTGTTGTTTTTGAATAGCTCTTCCAAGCAAAATTGAAGGAGCTCTTGCCTTGGCAATCATCATTATCGTCTTTTGTACAATCAGTAAATACCTACCCAAAAAAAATATTTTTACAATTTATATTAGTCTCATAAAATAAATTCCCTCAATAAAACATTTATAAAAGGTAGCAATTCCTAAATGCTACGACTCCATACCTAATCATCCTACAATTACTCCTGTTAAAATGCTTATTGGCTCGCTGAATGGTTGAGCTGGGTTTTATCCGTTTGGCGTGTAAAACCTGAAAGAAGCATTCGATTCCT
The DNA here is from genome assembly GCA_039199865.1 of Bacteroidota bacterium. GTDB lineage: Bacteria > Bacteroidota > Bacteroidia > Chitinophagales > Saprospiraceae > JALZUU01. The sequence goes on along the minus strand of JBCCSR010000550.1, from coordinate 3,787 downwards.
CCTACTCCCTTATACCATTAAGCAATTGGCGTGAAACCACCTGATTTAGAAAAGCACTAAAGCCTGCTACTTCTAATGGTTTGCCAATATTGAGATGACCCGTTAAGTTCGGCTGAATCCTAAAAAGTATTCTTTTTTATTTATAAAAATACACCCATGAGATTTTTATTTCCTTTACTCTTTTTCTTTTCTTTTCCCTTTTTAAATGCCCAAACTTATGACGATTATATCGGAGGAGGCCACGATCAAAATATAACCGTAACCACAAGTAGTAATTTTCAAGCTCCAGGAAGTGAAGCCATCGCAGAAGGCTCCAATACTTTGGCCATTTCTGGACTCACCGGAAAATTAATTGATGCGGGGCGCTTCCTGGCCCAGGCCACCTTGGGAGCGGATAGAACGACCATTGATTCCGTAGCTAAACTAGATTTTACAAGCTGGATCGATCAACAATTTGCGGTATCTCCGACCTACATTCAACCGTTTATCCAGGAAGTATACGACACTACCTTTCAACGCCACCTTGCTGCCGGAGGCGACTCGCTTGACTTTCCCGACTTCCCGACAAGCAAGCATTTTGACTATGCTTGGTGGCAAATCAATATGACAAATGATGATTTGTTGAGACAACGCATTGCATTTGCGCTCAGCGAGATTTTTGTCATCTCTTTCAAGTCAGCATTGAATCGCCACGGGGATGGCGTGGCCAGCTATTATGATTTTTTGATTGGAAACGCCTTTGGAAATTTTAAAGATATTTTGTTGGATGTGAGTTTGCATCCTTGCATGGGCGTCTTTCTTACTCACCTCAATAATCCCAAATCCGATCCGGCCAACTTCGTTCATCCCGATCAAAATTACGCTAGGGAAATGATGCAACTTTTTACCATTGGCTTGTATGAGTTGAATCAGGATGGTACGCGGGTCAAGGACAATGCTGGCAATGATATTCCGACTTATGATACGGAGGATGTTCAGGAGTTTGCCAAGATATGGACTGGACTAGGGGGTGGAGCTACCGTAATTGTGGCAGATACGATTGTCCCGCCAGAATTTGGTATGGGCCGCAATAAGATTGATATGACTGAGCCGATGATCATGTACGAGGATTATCACGAACCGGGAGCAAAGTACCTACTCAACGGTTTTGTAGTGCCTACCGGACAAACGGGAATGGAAGACATCAATGCTGCAGTCGAACATCTTTTCAATCATCAAAATGTTGGCCCCTTCATCGGGCAACAATTGATACAGCGCTTGGTCAAATCAAATCCATCACCAGCCTATATTGCTCGTGTTGCGGCGGCATTCAACAACAATGGTGCTGGGGTCAGAGGAGATATGAAAGCAGTGATTAAAGCGATTTTATTGGATAAAGAAGCGCGATCCTGCGATTGGTATAATGATCCTGTGCAGGGAAAACTCAAAGAGCCGATCATTCGCTATACCCATTTTGCCAGAGCCATCGGTGGGATCAGTGAGGATGGACAATTTTGGAATGAAGGGACTGATTACAATGATGGTGCTGGCCAACATCCAATGTATTCGTTCTCGGTTTTTAATTTTTATTGGCCCGATTTCCAACCTGTCGGTCCAATCGCCAGCCAGGGATACGTCGCCCCCGAGTTTCAAGTATTTAACTCCAATACCAGTATCGGTTTTGTAAATTTTGTTGATGAATGGGCGGTCAACGAAACGCTTTTGAGTTCGGGTGGAAATGATGGAGACATTGTTTTTACCAATCTTGATGAGGCCCTCCAACATGCGGAAGATACCGAAGTCCTCATCAATCATCTCGACATTTTACTGACCAATGGAATGTTGAAAGACGATACTCGACAAATCATTGCCACCATTGTAGATCCCATGAATGACCCTTTTGAAAAAGTAAAATTGGCTATTTATTTAATGGTGATCAGTGCGGATTACACGATCTTGAAATAGAACTTATTTGAAGGGGGCTACCTATCGTCTTCATTTCGAATCATTCAACAAATTGTAGAGAATAATTTATTTCAACCCATCAATCAAAATGAAAAATATGAGACATCAATCAAGAAGAAAATTTATCAAAGAGTTTGGCCTCGGGGCTTTAGGGGTATCGGCAGCGTCGTCTATTACCAAGCTAAAAGCTATGAATGCTGCCTTTTTGAATAACTCCGCTTTTTTTCCTCCCAACGATTATAAAGCGATTGTCTGTTTTTATTGGGCCGGTGGTAATGACTCTTTTAATATGGTTGTCCCTAGAGGCAATCCGGAATACGACGAATACGCGGTTACCAGATCTAACCTGGCCATTTCTCAAAACGAATTGCTACCGATCACTCCTATAACGAGCGATGGAAGACAATACGGTTTGAACCCTGCAATGAGCAATGTACATCAATTGTTCAACACGGGTAAAGTATCCTTTATCAATAATGTTGGCCCATTGATCGAGTTTACCACCAAAAATTCTTATCAAAATAATAGCTCTCCGATTCCACTGGGATTGTTTTCCCATTCAGATCAAATTAAAAACTGCCAAACCGGGATGCCTCATGTGAGAACGCAATTTGGATGGGGAGGAAGAATGGCAGATTTGCTCAATGATATGAATACCAATCAAAATGTTTCGATGAACATTAGCTTGGCGGGAACCAATATTTTCCAGTACGGCGAGACATTGGTTGAATTTGCGATTGACCCGTACGGCGGTAGCCCCGGAATCGTTGGTTATGATCCACCATCGTCTCCCTTTAATGCAAAAAGGAAAGAAGGCATCGATCTTTTGCTGGGGACAGATCATTCGGACATGTACAAAAAAACGTATACGGATATTCTGAAAAGAAGTCTTGACGGGAGCATTGAGTTTAGAGCAGCCATGGCGCAAATCGGACCCTTGAGTACCTTCTTCTCTGACAATCGGGTATCACAAAGTTTTAAGCGGATAACCGAGGTCATCAAAGCGCGGGATATTCTTGGGTTTAAGCGTCAAATATTTTTCGTACAAATGGGAGGTTGGGACATGCATGGTGAATTATTGGATGCCCACGAAAGAAATCTGACGGTCGTCGACAATGCTTTGTATGAATTTCACAATGGATTGAATGAAATCGGCATGTTTGATTCGGTAACTACCTTTACGATTTCTGACTTTGGCAGAACGTTAACCTCTAACGGCAACGGAAGTGACCACGCCTGGGGAGGCAACGCCTTGGTGATGGGAGGAGACATCAAGGGCGGCGACATGTACGGCCTTTTTCCGTCTCTGTCTTTGGGAGGCCCCAATGAGGTACACAACGGAGTCCTCATCCCGACCACTGCCAATGATCAATATTTTGCTGAGCTCGCCTTGTGGTTTGGAGTGAGTCCCTCAGACCTAAGTACACTTTTTCCAAATATCGGCAACTTTTATGATACCAACTCCATCGTTTCTCCTTTGGGTTTTATGAACATTTAAAATGAAAAATAGATTGATGAAAAAAATAACTTTAGCGGCCATCATTTTTGTTTTTACTTCCGTCAACGTTTTTGCACAATGCTTTCTTGACCGGCACAATACCACCTGGTACGATGGATGGATTTCATGTACAACCTCGATGAATCCCAATGCCGTCCGGGGCGACTCCCATTGGATTTTGTACAATCTGAATGCCTCCCAGGAGTTATTTCAAATGCATATTTGGAATTTGAATAGTCCAGCGTATTTGGCGGATGGCATGCAAACGATTGCAATAGATATTTCAAACGATGGGGTCAATTGGTCGGAGGTAGGTGAATTTCAGCTGCCAATGGCCGATGGCAC
>JBCCSR010000549.1:0-4606 GCA_039199865.1 Bacteroidota bacterium | reverse complement strand
TTTCATTCCTTCTCAACGATTTTCCCAACAAAAGGTACGGTGTTTGCCGTCTTTCCCCCCGTAAAACACAGAGACTGCAATTAAAATGATATCCACTAGCGTATTTGTACCAGACAAACTTCGAGAAAATCGGACTGTGTTTCGAAGTGCACGGTTGATTCTCAACGTAGATTTGATGATTTTGATCATTTCTATGACCTTCGCCCCTGTATTTTACTATTTAGGCTGCCCTTCGATGGCCTACACGCTCCTCTTTTCTTCTGCCTGTGCCTTCATTTTTCCCTTTCTACTCCACTTTACCGCCAATTTGACCCTCTGTGGTGATTTTTTTACCATGGCAAGTCTTGTGGTTTTCTTTTGTCTCTGTCTATCCACCGGCGCCATTCGATCTCCCTTTGTCATTTGGTTTCTGACCATTCCCCCGATTGCATTTTTCTACCTCAAGAAAAATAAGGCCCGCCTGTGGATGGGGATGACCTTCTGTGCAATTCTGACGTTATTTTTTCTCGATCTACTCCATATTCAGTTGCTCGGACAATTGGACGACCGCTGGATGCCTTTTATTGTTCTTTTCAACTTTTCTGCTGTCCTTTGGCTATTTACTTCTGTGATCCTTTCTTTCAGTACTGGGGTTAAACGAATGAACGGTAGACTTACCATTTCCAATGATAAACTCAAACAATCCAATCAGGAATTGGAACGCTTTGCTTACATCGCATCGCACGATTTGAAGAGTCCATTACGAAATATCATTAGTTTTATCCAACTTTTTAAAAAGCATTATGACGGACGTCTCGACAAAGTGGGTTCAGAATACATTGAATTCATCAGCAGTGGCTCTCGCCAAATGTATACTTTGATTGAAGATATTCTGGAATATTCGCGCACCGATAGTAGAAATCGAAAAACAGAAGTGATCGACCTCGGTGAGGTCGTTTACTTAATTACCCAGCAAATCAAAAAGAGCAGTATTTCTGATAAATACCATATTACTTATGACGAAATGCCCATCATTAAAGCTGATCTAACCTTGATGCAGCAGCTGTTCCAAAACTTGATAGAAAATGGTTTGAAGTACAATGACCACCACCAACCAAGAGTCCATATCTTTTACGAGAAAAAAGAACAGTACCATTCCTTCATTGTCCGGGATAATGGCATCGGGATTGATCCTCGGCATCGAGAAAAAATATTTGAGATGTTTCGACGGCTTCACGGCAATGACACCTACTCGGGAACGGGAATTGGCCTAGCCATCTGCAAAAAAATTGTGGAAGAATACGACGGACAAATCAGTGTAAAAGCTGCTCCGTCAAGAGGTACAGAGTTTCACCTTACCTTAAAATCTGACTGCGAACCATTGAAAGAAAAGAAAAACTTGTCAAAAAACATGGAACCAATTTCCTAATGGTCTACCAGACCTTTTCTACTTCTTGACAGTTGAGCAAACGACTCCACAGGTAATCATAAGTATGTACTTTACGAGTCACCTCTCCGTCGCTGGTCACCACCGGATGGCCACGACTGACCCAATCAAAGATGCTGCCGTATAAGTTGTAAACATTGGTATAGCCCATTTCGCGTAAGCGCTCACCAATCTTTTCGCTACGATAACCGATCGAACAATAAAGCACAATCTTGTCTTCTTTCTTCACTCCTTCCAAACGACCGGGATCAAAATCATCATACCCCAAGTACTGGGCCCCTTCGATGTGGCTCACCTCATATTCTTCCTGCTCACGGGCATCAAAGAGGCGTACCTCTGACCGAATGCTTTTCAATTCTTCCACGCCAATGAGGGGCACCGTATAACTAATGATCCGACTCAACCTAGCGTCCAGTTTGGTATCGAGTGTATGAGGTCGATCTGCTGGTATCTGTGCACAACTGAAGGAGAGCACAAAAAGTAGGCAAAACAAGAATGGAGAAAATCTGGATAACATATCTAGTCAATGAATTTTAAAAAACTTTTGGTCTACAACTGATCTAGAACATATTCCTGGTACCCACCACTGGTCTCAAAGCTACCACAATCGCCTACTTCCATCTCGATAATGTGTTGTTCCCGACCAGTGTAGGTCTTCCGCGTTTGCAACCAGGTCCAACTATCATCCGAAGCGTTGAGAATTCGGAGCAGGCCATTTCGTTTCATCCTGGAACTTTCACAAACCAACTCGCTAGTCAAGGCATCAATCTCAGGAATCAGTTCTGAATCAAATTCCAACTGAGACAACTCGTCGGCCAAGGTATGACTGGTCGCTCCGTTAGGGGAAGGGGTTCCATTGGCAATACTCGCTAAAACTTGGGTATTAAAATCACTGACAATTCGTGTCAGCAGGTATTTTTCGCTCATTAATGTGGCTTCAAAAGCGAGCAGGTAATACAATTCATGATCGGATTGTAAAGATTGGAGCAAGCCCGTAGTCAAATACAGATGCCCTCCGGGAATCACAAATGCATTTTTTTCCGGAAGGTTTAGAATCGTCACTTCCCAGGACCTATCGGTATTCCACCGATCATTGCTAGGCGACTGATGGTCCAACCGCATGGTATTGGTCACTTGATTGTAGAGGGTTTGAACAAACCAGTAGACGGTTTGATCATAAGGTGGAATATTGGGCAATACTGGATAGCGTTCGTCCTCAAAAGCAATGGCTATTTTTACCCGATCTCCGAGGGTCTCTCGTTGTATTTTGCTAAACTCGCTGGGTGGAATGATGGGTGGATCTAAATCTTTCTGGCAGGCAGTAAAAGAAAGCATACTCCAAAAAAACAGTAAGGCAAATCCAGGTGTGGGAAACCTAAAATTCATTTGTTCGATGTTTTGTTCTTTGTTTCTTGTAGGCTCTAAAGGAGCACACTGTTTCTATTTTGCTTCCAGAACAACCATTGATTTTACATTGTCCTGAAACCAAAATAGCAGCAAAAATCCTTCCAAAAAGTGTTAAATTTTTGGCTTTTTGCAGACAAAACTAAGAACAGGGAAAGGATAGCTACACGTTATAAATCCCATCGATCTCAGACCTGTATTTTTCACGAATCACCCTCCGCTTTAGTTTCATTGTGGGGGTCAGTTCGGCATCAGAGCCATCGGTCTTGGTGGGCTCCCAAGCCGTATCTAGCAATACAAACTTTTTGATTTGTTCGATATGACTGAACTGTGGATTGTATTGATCGACAATAGATTGATAGTGACTGACAACTTTGGGATGCTGAATGGCTTTCCCGACTCCTTTCCAATCTACATCATTACATTCGCACCAATCCTGCAAAGCTTCCGGTGCTGGAACGATCAAGGCCGAAACAAATTTCTTTTTGTCGCCCACCACCATCATCTGCTCAATCAGGAAGTCCTCTTTAAATTTATTTTCGATCGGAGCGGGAGCAACATATTTGCCACCGGAAGTTTTGAGTAATTCTTTTTTGCGATCGGTAATTTTTAGGAAAGTCTTTCCGGCAGGTCCAGATACCATTTTCCCAATATCTCCGGTTCTAAACCACTGTACCCCATCGATATCCTTCATCACTTCCGCTGTTTTATCTGGTTTTTGATAGTAGCCCATCATGACATTAGGTCCTTTGGCTAAAATCTCTCCTTCCCCTTCCCGATAATCTCCTTCTTCAGCATCGATCAAAATCTCGACAGATTGTAGTGTTGGTCCTACGGTCCCCAACATCGCACCATTGGGTTCAAAACGATTGATCGTCAAGCCCGGTGAAGTTTCGGTAAGTCCGTAACCCTCTCGGATCGGTACGCCGGCCGCTGAAAAAACCTTGGCCATTTTTACTGGGCATGGAGCTGCGCCCGTCAAAATACCTTGGACATTTCCCCCGAGGGCCTCTCGCCATTTACTAAAAATCAATTTATCCGCAATGCCCCATTTGATGCCGTCAAGAAAGCCTAATTGTTGATCGTATTTGTAGTCGTCGGTCAAACTCAAAGCCCAGAAAAACAACTTTCTCTTGAAACCTGTCAAGTCGAGTCCTTTATTGTATATTTTCTCGTACACCTTTTCCAACAATCTAGGAACCGTGGTAAAAAAATAAGGTTTTACACTTTGCAAATCTCCCGACTCTCCTCCTAAATTATCTGTTCCCGTAAAATTGATTCGTACGCTGTTATAGATGTAAGAATAAGTAGCAGACCGTTCGAAAATATGACAGACGGGTAAAAAGCTCAAGATGTCTTGTCCTGGTCCAGTAGGCAACATATCAGAAACAGCAAAAACATTGGAACAAATATTTTTGTGAGAGAGCATTACGCCTTTGGGATTCCCCGTTGTTCCAGAAGTGTAGATGATAGTGGCCAGGTCTTCCGTTTGGATGCTGTCCATGATTTGTTGTACCTCTTCCATCCCGGTTGTTTCGTACAAATCTTCCCAGTAGGCTCTCCCTTCTTGTCGATCAAAAGTGTAAATCTCTTTTAGGGAAGGAATCTGATTTTTTGCCCGATCTACTTTATCGTATAAGTCTCCCGTTCCAACAAAACAATACTGAATCTGAGCATCGTTGAAAATGTATTCGTATTCACCCGAACTAATGGTTGGATAGACGGGAACATTGATGGCTCCAACTTGTAAAAGAGCCAAGTCCATAATGACCCACT
>JBCCSR010000548.1:0-4607 GCA_039199865.1 Bacteroidota bacterium | reverse complement strand
ATTCCCTTTACATCGACGATAAAAAAAGTGATTCTTCTCTCGCGTAACTCCTCGATAAAATCCATTAAAAAATGAACTCCACTCGAATCCAATCCGTTGATCGCCTTAGCATCTAAAATAAAGTTTTTGGTATCAGGATAACGCCCTAATTCTTTCCATACGAAATCCTTAAAATAATTGATATTGGCAAAATACAGTCGAGCATCCAATCGGACGATTAAGGTTTGGGGAATGGCTTGTACGTCATCGAAGCGTTCTACATTTCGATAGATACTCTTGTCAGGAGAGCGCCCCAAAACGGCGATATGTGGATAAGAAATGGTGTAGATAACGACCAAAAGGGAAAGTATGGCTCCTAATAAAATGCCCTCCTCAATGCCCAACAATAACGTTCCAATCGCTGTAATCATCAACAAAGAGAAATCTCGCTTATCTGTTTTCCAAAGGTGTTTGGCCTCTTTAATATCGATCAAACCAAAAACAGCTACCATAATAATTGCCGAAAGAATAGCCGCAGGGAGATGGTAAAAATAATCCGTTAAAAACAACAAGGTCAAAGTCACCAAGATGGCACTAATGATGGTCGCCAATCCAGACCTTGCTCCAGCCTGGTCATTGACAGCGGTTCTGGAAAAGCCCCCCGTTACTGGAAATGACTTGAAGAAAGATCCCACAATGTTGGCTAAACCCAAACCAATTAACTCTTGGTTGTTGTCGATTTCGTAGTCCTTGTGTCTCTTTTGAATGGCTTTTGCCACTGCAATGGATTCCATAAAACTCACAAAAGAGATGGTGAGCGCCGTAGGCAATAAAATGGTCAATGCATGTAGATCGATGCTTGGCCAGCTAAACGATGGAAAACCACTTGGTACATCCCCAACAATTTTAACCCCCATCGTGGTAAGATTGAACACATCAACCGCCAAGATGCCCAAGACCACTACGATCAGTGGGGCAGGAACCCTTTTTTTCATGCGTTTAATGGCCAATAAAATGAAAATGGCGCTCCCTCCCAAAGCCAGCGTGGGCCAATTGATTTGATTCAAATTTTGTGCAACATTGAAAATGATTTCATGTACTTTTCCTCTGGGAATATGGATTCCCAACAAGTGTTTTAGCTGACTAAAACCGATAATGATGGCCGCAGCAGAAGTAAAGCCGGCAATCACCGGATGAGATAAAAAATTGACAATAAAACCCAAACGAAATACTCCCATCAAAAACTGAATCACTCCTACCATCAAAGCCAGCAGTATGGCCAAACGGATAAATTCTTCTGACCCTAATTCTGCTAAAGCTCCAACCCCACTCGAAATCAACAAAGCCACCATGGCAACCGCCCCGACTGCCAATTGTCGCGATGTTCCAAAAACGGCGTAAACGAATAATGGAATGGTAGACGCATACAAGCCATAAATGGGAGGCAAACCAGCCAACATAGCATACGCCATCCCTTGTGGGACCAGCATAACTCCTACCGTCAAACCAGCAGACAAATCTCCGTTGAGGTATGCTTTCTTATAATTTTTTGCCCAGTCTAAAATTGGAAAGTATTGTCGCATGATTTTTTTCTAAAAGTGTAGCAATACCTGTTCTCCCGGGAGATCACAACATCAATGAGGAAGTTTAGGTCTTAAAATTCCATAGACCAATGTTCCTAGCAATGCCCCAAAGAGGACAATCAGCAATGGAAAATATCCATAGCCTAAAAGGACAAACATCGGACCGGGACAAGCGCCAACTAAGGCCCAGCCCAGGCCAAATAGGATACCTCCAGCTAAATATCGGATAATACTTCTGTTTTTCGGATTAAAACTAATAGATTCTCCCTTAAAATTTTTCATCTGGCTCCATTTGATCATTTGTACAATGATGATCCCTGCAAGCACCGCCGTACCGATTACGCCATACATGTGAAAGGACTCAAATCTAAACATTTCATAAATGCGATACCATGAAATGATTTCTGCCTTTGCCATGATGAGCCCAAAGAACACCCCAGTCAATAAAAATTTTATGTATTTCATCTTTTAAAAAATTAATGTTCGAAATAAACTAGTGCTAGCGATTGGCTTTTCAAATCATTACAGGTGTGTACGCCAAGGTTTGCACTAACAATGGTTAAAGTCAACTTGACCAAGCCTAGGCCCCGAGTGATTTCAAAGCGACTGTTTTCAACGGTACGGTTATCAAGGTTTACCTTCAATGCACATTAGAAAATGATGGGAAATAAAAAATGAGTCATCACCAATCCACCGATAAAAAAACCGATCACCGCAATCAAAGAGGGAATTTGTAGATCACTCAGACCGCTAATTGCATGCCCCGAAGTACATCCCCCCGCATACCTCGCACCAAATCCAACCAAGAAGCCTCCCCCAAGTAGGATGAGTATTCCTTTCAAAGTTAATAGTGCTTTGGTCCCAAAAAGCTCATTTGGAAGATAAGTTTCACCCACCGACCGAAACCCCAAATGGTTCAATGCTTCTACGGTAGCAGGATTAAGCTGAATGGCTTCCTCATTGGATAAAAAATTGGCCGCCAAAAAGCCACCGAGAATCGCTCCCATGGCAAAGACCAAATTCCAACGTTGCGCTTTCCAGTCGATCTTGAAAAAGTCGGCGTATCGATCTCCTCCTGCCAGGGTACACATCGTCCGAAGATTGGCAGACAGACCAAAATTTTCACCAAAATACAGCAATAAAAACATCACGAGAGCAATGGCTGGCCCGGCAACATACCAAGCCCAGGGTGCAACAATGATTTCCATAATATTTGATAAGGTGTAGTTAATGATCAAACAAAGGTGGGTGTTTCTATCATTAAAGACGGTAACTATTGTTACCAAAGCCTAGGTTTTCGGCAAAAAGGCCAAAACGGTCACCCGATTGCGGTTGGTCGCTATTTTATGATCGAGCATTAATTTCTTCATCAGGCGAGAAATCACTACCCTCGAAGTATTGAGGTCATTGGCAATGTGGTAATGGGTAATTTCCAAAGTAGGAGATTGTAGGACCATTGCCCGGTCTTTGAGGTATTTATACAGTCTTTGTTCCATGTTGTAAAAAGCGAGCGAATCAATCGTCTCTAGCATTTCCTTCATTCTGGAATCGTAACTATCAAAAACAAAGATTCGCCATGATTTGTACTTGATCAACCAATCTTCCATTCGTTGTATGGGAATCATACAGATGAGGGCATCTGATTCGGTTATGGCTCGAATTTCGCTTTTTTTACCTCCCAAACAACAAGTCATCGTCATCGCACAGGAGTCTCCCATTTCTAAATAGTAAAGCAGGTACTCCTGCCCATTTTCGTCCTCATCCACAATTTTGATGGCGCCTTCCAAAATCAAAGGCATGTGGGTAATTTTGTCTCCCTTGTCAATCATGCAAACCTCTTTGTCTACTTTTCGGAATTGCCCTTCTCTGATGATTTCATCGATCAGTTTTTCTTCAAAGACATATTCGTATCGTTCTTTTAGTAGTTTTTCCATGGTGTAGATGATCTAGTCAAAATGTAGGGCTGGAAAATGACATCTCCCTTTCACAAACTTAACAAATATAAATACAAGCGATCCGAAAACAACAGCAATATCAAGTTCAATCTTAACTTTTTCAACTCTATCTTTCCAACTGCTCCTTCAAGTTTTCCTTCCTATTAGATGCTTTGTTGCGAATCAATAAACACGTGCAGTCTAATCGCCGGAGGCTATTAAGGGGAACGGGTGAAGCAGAGTCGGGACAAATGATCCATTTTCTTACCTACGATATCATTCGTAATAAAGTCTATTAAAGGAGGGTACAGGAAAAAATAGATTTTCGATGGTCAGCGCAGTTGCTTATTGAACTTCATGTTGAAGTCGATCCGGAACCGACTCCCAGATTCTTTCGCAATGTCCGGAGTAACCAAGCCTTCCACAAAGTAAGTTCTCACAACAACATCAAATCTCGAATCAAAGGCATAGGCAACTCTAAATTCGTGCCCCATGTAGTTGGTATTTCTATTTCGATTGATATTGCCAAGTCGAATCCAGTCATCCTCCGTGTAGTAACTGACTACTGAGTATTCTTCTTTCCTGGTAAAGTAATAGCCACACAACCAATCGCCTTTTCCATCTAATTTCCCGATTTCTGCACTGATCACAAAGCCTACATTTTGATCTTTGTAGACCGGATGAATTAGCGTATCGGGAATTTCCTCATAATTCTCCAAGTTGATAAAATGATCCAAACCGATGGTGATGGGAAGTTTGGTTGGCCATTCGATTTTTAAACCAGATACTAGGAAGGAATAATTGAGTTTGAATCTTTCTCCGTTGTAGAAAAAGTCTGTGGTGGGTACATTATTGATGCCTTGGAGTCCATAATAACTACTGGCCAAAGTGATTTTGCTTTGCTTAATATGAAACCCCAGTTCCAATTGCCCCCCCAACATATACCCATCAATCATCCCGTTGGTGGGATCTTTAGGATCAAAATCCCCATTCCCCGTATTGGTAATAAAATAGGCAGCTCTGGGTTGAATACTGATACCATTCGCTACCCACAGTCCTCCTATTGCCACTCCTTCTGGTGTTACATCATCATCCCAAAATAATTCATTTT
>JBCCSR010000547.1:0-4614 GCA_039199865.1 Bacteroidota bacterium | reverse complement strand
TTGCAAGGAATATTCCTTGTATTTGTCTTATATCGAAAAAGACAAGCCTATAAAAAACCGACCCTTTGGTTTTTTATAGGCTGTTTGATTTCAGTGATGCTTTTTGCCATAGGTGATGATGAATATAATTTAATAGCGAGCGATACGAGTTGGTTTCTGTTTCATGAACCATTAATGATTACCTTTTTCTCTCTCTTTATTAGGTATCGTCAATCGGAGGAAAGTGCGTTTAAAAAAATTGATGCGCTGTTTTTTTTACCCTATTGCTTCTTTATTATTTTCGAACCCCTAACCGATTATTTTACGGAGAATCAAATTGTAAATATTTTGGGCAGTTTAATTGAGCTATCATTCTTGGGAATGTTGCTCTACAGTATTTATGATATTTTAAAAAATCAAAAAGAAAAATGGTTGTTAATTTTTATCCTCCCTTTTACGCTGGTGTTCTTCATCGATGAGGTGGCTAAACTGACCATTCATTATCAAGGATCTTTTTTTCATTTAGATAGTTTTGGGATCTTTTTAACATCAACCCTCCTCTTCTATTTTGTCAGTTATAGGTTAATCATTACGCCCAAAGATATTTTGCCCTCCACACATAACAAGTACAAATCCTCCAGATTATCAAAATCCAAGGTTGACTCCTTAAAAAAGGAACTGGCTCGATTGATGACCGAAGAAAAACTTTTCAAAAACCAAAAGTTAAACTCAGATGAAGTCGCTGAACGACTCGGCATTAAAAAGCAGCAATTATCAGAAGTGTTGAATGTTCACATGGGACTAAGGTTTCAAGATTTACTCAATCAATACCGAGTTGAGGAATTTATCAACTGTCTTCATCACGAAGACTACAAGAATTATAAGCTATTTGGAATCGCCACCGAGGTCGGCTTCAGCTCTAAATCCTCTTTTAACTCTACCTTCAAAAAACTAAAAGGACTAACACCAAGTCAGTATAGAAAGCAAAATTTAGCTTAAAATACGTCCAAAGAAAGTATTCTGCACCTCTTCCCCCCTAATCTATATACCAATATCCTCAAAATTGTAAGTTATTGATGTGGATTTTAATGCTTCACGGCAATAATAATTATTGCGGTGTGAAAGCCAATTTAATTTACTTTGAACACCACCCATAAAATCCGAACAATGACGCTGCGATTAGGCATCCTGATACTCATTATTTTTTGTTTTTTAGGAAACATGTTGGGGCAGTCCCCTTATCAGCTCGACTGGAAAAAAGAGCTGGCGTACTTCGGTGCTGGGGCTGGCACATTGAGCTTGGGGGCATATCTGGAAAAACAGACTCCCCTATTTGATCTTGATCAATTGGAAACGCTTGATGCCAGTTCCATCAATAGCTTTGACAGATGGGCGACCTCCAATTATTCCCTCTCTGCCCACGAAGTAAGCAATTGGTTGTGGTACGGTTCCTTTGCCTTCCCTACTTTGTTTTTGGCCAACAAAAATACCCGTGATGATTGGAGTACCCTATTCATCTTATGGGGAGAAACGGTACTGCTCAATTCTGGAGTAACCACCCTGTCGAAATATGCTTTCCGTCGACCACGCCCTTATGTGTACAATCCCAATGTTTCTACGGAAACGAAGATGACCGTGACCGCAAAGGCCTCCTTCTTTTCTGGACACACTTCTATGACTGCTGCCAACACTTTTTTTGCCGCAAAGGTATTCTCAGATTATTATCCCAATAGCAAATGGAAACCCGTGGTTTGGACAGTGGCAGCCACGATTCCTGCTTTGACGGGTTATTTTCGAGTAAGCGCTGGTAGGCACTATCCAACCGATGTAATTGCGGGATATGCAGTAGGTGCAGCGATCGGATATTTAATACCGCATTTGCATCAGCGTCAAGAAAATGAAAAAGGGTGGAGTATTAATGTCGGCAGTAGCAGTGCTTTACTTCGCTATAAATTTTAAAAGGATGAATGTATTCCTGGAAGTGGCGCGTGGATGACCACAATGATTCTATGTTGTCAGGTGACGAGCTTCATACGATCAAATAAACATTAACCAAATTAAAAACTCAATATGCAGAATACACTTGGGATATTCATTCTACTCTTACTATCACTAAGCATTCAGGCACAGGAAAAATTTACGCTCAGTGGTGTGGTTAAGGACATCAATAATGGCGAAACACTCATTGGTGCGACGGTTCAATTAAAAGGGACAAACTATGGTACGATTACCAATGAATACGGCTTTTATTCCTTGTCTGCTCCTGCTGGCGAATACAGGTTGGTTTATTCTTATCTCGGATACGGAATTATCGAACAAGGGATTCAATTGGATAAAAACCTAAAACTCAATATCGAATTGGAGGAACAAACTGCCCAAATGCAAGAGGTAGTGGTGGTCGCCGAAAATCCCGATCAAGCAAATATTGAAACCCCTCAAATGAGTGTCAATAAGTTGTCGGTGAATAAAATCAAAGAGATACCGGTAGTATTGGGAGAAGTAGATGTGATCAAATCCATCCAGCTCCTACCTGGCGTTAGCAATGCAGGCGAAGGCGCATCGGGCTTTAATGTACGGGGAGGGGCAGAAGACCAAAATTTGGTCCTATTGGACGAGGCCATTATTTACAATACCTCTCATTTGTTTGGTTTTTTCTCCGTATTCAACGCCGATGCCGTGAAAGATGTTAAATTGTATAAGGGAGGGATTCCTGCACGATTTGGAGGGCGAGCCTCTTCCGTCTTAGACATTCGTCAAAGGGATGGAAATAGCAAAAAGTTGGGATTAACCGGAGGGATCGGGGCCATATCAAGTAGGTTGGCGGTGGAGGGACCCACTTTTAAAGACAAAGGATCTTTTCTGTTGGCAGGACGTGCGGCCTATGCGAATGTGTTTTTGACACTTTTAAGCAATGACAATAGAGTTGGTTTTTATGATGCCAATTTCAAAACGAATTACGACATCAATGACAACAATAGAATATTCTTATCGGGATATGTGGGTAGAGATGTTTTCACCATCGCCAATTCTTTTAGCAATACCTATGGTAACGTTTCGGGTAATTTGAGGTGGAATCATTTGTTTAGCGATAAACTGTTTTCCAACCTATCATTGATTTACAGCAGATACAACTATGGTTTGGAAATCAACCAAATTGCATTGGTATGGGATTCCGACATTGAAAACTACAATCTAAAATATGACTTAGGCTATTATCTAAATGATAAGCTGACGCTCAACTTCGGGGTTAGTGGCATTTATTACAATATTAACCCTGGCCTGCTCAATCCACTTGACTCCACCTCGCCAATAGTTAGCGAAAAATTGGACGATAAATTTGCTTTTGAATCTGCCGCTTACCTCAGTGCAGAGCATAAAATAACCGACCAACTCACTGCTCAATATGGATTGAGTTACAGCTATTTTAGCCGGATGGGGGCGCAATCTTTAAATGAGTATGAAAGCAATCTTCCCGTAGTTTATAACTCGGACTTGGGCATTTACGAACGAGGAACGGTGATTGGACAAACCGATTTTACCAGTGGGAGCAATATCAAAACTTTTGGAAATATTGAACCCCGACTCGCGTTATCTTACCAACTCAATAGCCACACTTCTGTAAAGGCAAGTTACAATCGCAATGCACAATATCTGCATTTGATTTCCAATACGACCTCTGCTACACCACTTGATGTCTGGGCACCAAGTGGAAAATATATTGCTCCACAGATAGCGGACCAGTATGCCGTTGGCTACTTCAAAAATTTTGATAGCAACAGATACGCCCTAGAAGTGGAGGCTTACTACAAAATTGTTGACGGAAGGGTCGATTACATTGATGGTGCGGAATTGATTGCTCAGAATACCATCGAAACGGAAATACTGCAAGGCGAGTCAAGGGCTTATGGAATGGAATTTTTGCTGCGAAAAAATACGGGAAAAATTACCGGATGGTTGGCCTACACCTTATCCAAAGCTGAGCAGCGTGCTGTTGGTGGTTTGGCAGGGGGACCCGGGATCAACAATGGACTTTGGTATAACACCGTCTTTGATCGAACGCATGATTTGTCATTGACGGCAACGTATCAGCTCAACGGTAAATGGCGTTTTGGCGCCAACTTTATTTTCCAGACGGGACGACCAGTTACCTATCCCGACGGACAATTTCGATACAATGGATTGTCTATCGCTTCTTACGCCAATCGAAATACCAACCGACTTCCAGCCTATCATCGTTTAGACATCTCAGCTACTTTGACCCCGCGAAAAAACAAAAATCGGAAGTGGGATGGCGAATGGGTTTTTAGCATTTACAATGTGTACAACCGCCGCAATGCCGCTTCCATTTCTTTTAGTCAAAATACGGGAACGGCCTTAAACGAGGCAACCCGAACCGCCATATTCGGCATTATTCCTTCGGTGACCTATAATTTTAAATTTTAAAAAACTGCTTGGTTGTTGATAAAATGATTTAGATAACGCAAGCAAAACCAATTCAATCATCAAAATTTTTATCCGGAATGAATGGATCAATCATTAAAATAAGCCTCTTAATTTTTCCTTTATTTTTTATGGCTTCCTGTACCGATGTGGTAGATGTCGCGACGCCTGATGGCGGTGAACGTTTGGTTATAG
>JBCCSR010000546.1:0-4623 GCA_039199865.1 Bacteroidota bacterium | reverse complement strand
TGCCCATCCTGGCCCATCTTTTTTACAATGGTTCTCAAGTTTTGGCCTATTTCTTCGTCAAAGATGCCGAGGAGGTCATGCGGCTGGACGAGGCACAGACCGTATCTTGGCCCCTTACTTTATTTTCTCTTATATTCGTGCTGGCTTTGGCCTACCATTTTCGAAAATCTGGACGTTCGACCGTAAAACTGGGAAATAGATCCCCTGCTGAAGATTAAACAAACACTATGAAGGGACTACTACAAAGAGTTATTACCGCTATATTTTTTGGAGCAGTTATGCTTGGAGGTTTATTTGGAGGCCCCTACCCTTTTGCCCTCTTATTTGCCTTGGTCACTATCCTATGTTTGTGGGAATTTTTGGGTTTGTGTCTCCCGGCAGCAGCCGATCCAGCCAACGGTAGTCGTCGGATCATTGGGACCGTTTTGGGTAGCCTTCCCTATGGTTTGGTGAGTTTACAACAGTTGGATTTGTTCGATCAACCAGACCTAATGACCACGGCTTTACTCTGCTTTATTCCACTCGTCTTTTTGGTATTTTTATACGAACTTTTCCACCAGGCCGAAAAGCCTTTCGCCAATGTGGCCTACATTGTTTTGGGCATCGTCTATTTAGGTTGCCCCTTTGCACTGCTTTTCTTGATTGCCATGAAAGGAGGAAATTACTCCCCAAACATAGTGTTGGGAATGTTGCTTTTGACTTGGGCCAATGATACTGGTGCTTATTTTGTAGGCTCTAAATTGGGCAAAACCCCACTCTTTCCCCGTATTTCTCCGAAAAAAACCTGGGAAGGTTCGATGGGGGGCGTCGTTATTGGTCTACTGGTGGCTTGGCTCTTGAGTTGGTTTTTCCCCCTTTACTCCACCTTGGAATGGCTGGGATTGGCCCTCGTTGTGGTCGTTTTTGGTGCTTTGGGAGATTTGGTGGAATCCATGCTCAAACGCAGTTTGAAAATCAAGGATTCTGGCAATATACTGCCCGGACATGGAGGCATGCTCGATCGTTTTGATGCCTTTATTTTTGTCATCCCCTTTGTAATGGCCTATTTGCTTTTCATCCAATGACCTTGATTTCATGGAGCTATTAACAGATTTTGAGCTTAGTTCTAAAACTTTTCTGTTGAAATGACCGTTTTATAGACTTGATAATTTGACTCAAACTTGACGAATTTGGCAAGCACCGTTGTCCTTTAAAGTGTAAAAAAATCTTTCTTAGCGGTCTTTTTTCTTAAATTTGCAGCAATCCGGGCCCAAAAGAATGAAAAACGATCCGGCTGCAAAACGAATTCCTGCATTTTTGAAAAGATAAGCACTACACAAACCGCTGATAAACAAATTTTTATCCCAAAACATGATCACAGGAATTATTGGCGAGAAGCCTGCCTCTGAAAGCAAACGTGGACAAGAGTTATTTTCATTCAAAAGCAAAGCAATCAACGCATGAAAATTCATAAGGAAGGTCACAAAATATTGATCAATACCAGCGTAGTTTTAATCATTGTCAATTCCCTCGTTTTTTGGTTTTTACCAAATTTCTTATTGGCAACTGGTATCATTTCTGGAATTATTTTCCTCCTCTTTTTACAATTTTTTCGGAATCCACAGCGAGAAATTCTCATTGCGGACGACAATACCATTTATGCCCCTGCGGATGGTAAAATTGTGGTCATTGAAGAAAGCACCGAAAATGAGTATTTCAAAGACAAACGTTTACAGGTCTCCATCTTTATGAGTCCTACCAATGTACACGTCAATCGCAACCCAATCAGTGGAACCGTTAATTATTTCAAATACCACCCTGGCAAATACCTCGTTGCTTGGCATCCCAAGTCTTCGGATGAGAACGAACGAACTACGGTCGTCATCGATAATGGCAATGAAGAAATTCTGATGCGCCAAATTGCCGGAGCTTTGGCCAAACGCATTGTCAATTACCTGGAAATCGGTGATGAGGTCCAACAGGGAGCCGATATGGGCTTCATCAAGTTTGGATCGAGAATGGATTTGTATTTACCATTGGATGCCGATATCAAGGTCAAAATTGGTCAAAAGGTCAAGGGGAACCGGACCATCATTGCAACGATCTAGTAGCTGCTAAGTAGATGGAAAGCAAAGATGAAGTTTGTTTTCCATCTATGTTTACCAATCAACCCTATTCGTATCCATCCAATCGCAATAGAGCTTAAGGGCTAAAGTCCCCAAAATAATTTTGATGATCGCTCCTATCCAGAAAGGACGGAAGCCATATTCTACGGCCTTGCTCCAACCATAAAGAACAGTCAGTTGTGCCAAACCAAAAGCCATAATGGCCAAAGTACCCAACAATTGCAACAAAAAGCCTTTCCCATAACTTTTACCCCAGCCCCAATCGGCAAGCATGCCCGCGATAAATGCGCCAAGGACAAAGCCATACAAATAGCCTCCACTTCCCTTTCCAAAGACGGCCCAGCCAGAAGCTCCCTTGGCAAAAACAGGCAAGCCTAAACCTCCGACCAGCAAGTACAACGCCACGGCAAGTGGTCCCCATTTTCGCCCCAGCAAAGCCCCAACCAAGAGTACCGCAAAGGTTTGCCCGGTAATCGGAATCCCCGTTTCGTTGAGGTTCAGGGTAATTTGAAGTTGGGCAAATAAGCTGATGAACAGGACGGACAAACCAAGCTGAAGAAAGATGTTAACAGACAATGAAAGGCGACTCATATTCAGTTTAAGAAGTGATGTCTTTTACGTATCGAACGCTAAAGTAGACAATATCTCGATCGAAGTCGTAGTCATTCGGTGGAAAAATACGTTGGCGATAATGTGGATTGGCAACTAGTTCGACATCAAGCTTGTCCAGCGAAAGGTAGTTGTCGCTAAAAGTTTCTTTCTTTGGATTCTCTTTCGTATGGTCACACAAATAAAGGCCCAAACCCTGTTTCATGTAGTCATATGCCCCCTATCGATGGGTTTAGCCTTGTATCTCCATTTTCCGACAAGGCATGATAGACCAATTCCTGGAAAACGAGGGTAAAATACAATAGGTACATCAGATTTTCCAATGTACCTATGGTTGAGAACGCTTTCTTCAACTATTCCAATTTTCTCTAAGAACCCTCCTTCGCTGCATCTTTGGCCATACTCACCAAACGATCGAGATCCATGTCGCGCACCATTTTTTTCAACATCTTCATTTCCACATCCCGCCCTTGGAGGCTGATGATGAAGCGACCATAAGCCAAAAGGGTCAGGCTACATCGGCGATTGTTATCGCGACATTCTTCCAAAGCCTTATGGTCATCGAAAGTCGTGGTTCTCTTGTAGCCATCATCGCTTTCCTCATCGATTTCGAATTTGGACCAAGCCGCCATTCCCATCAGTGCCATTCCCATACCTCCTCCGTCAATGATACTAATGTCTACAGACTGATCATCTTCCTCATATTCGGCGTCCGCTACCGAGGCTCTAAATCCCCCAATCCCGTTGGTAGATCCATTGTATTTCACTCGTTTCAAACCGGCCAAATACTTGGGATACAATTCCTTGAGCGTTCTAAAACTGACTGCTTTTTGCTTTTTGTCGACATCGATATCCATATCGCCCAGGGCTTTTTCCGCCTCCTTAATGGCATCATTGACATTGTCTTCAAGATTATCGGCCAAATCGCTGGCTACTTTTTCAAAATCTTCTCCTAGCTTTTCTAGGTTTTGCTCCAGTTCTTCTTGTCGCTTTTATTCCTCTGTTTTTTTATCCGTAGCTAGAAAACAACCACTGAGGAAAAAGCAACAGAGCAACAAGGCAGAAAAGGAAGATTGAATCATTTTCATGGTAAAATTGGGTTTATTCATTAAAAGGAAAGATGACCTTACAAACTTACGGCAAATCCATTCACAAAATCAACTCTGGTAAATGACTTATGGACCGAATGGGTTCGAATTCCTTCAAACTTCAAAAAATTGTCGATCAATGAGCGGATCGCTTTAGGCTTCTTTTTCACCAACCGCCTGATTTTCTGGCTTCATTTGTGGAAAGAAGAGGACATCCTGAATAGAATTGGAGTTGGTCAAAATCATGGCCAATCGGTCCATCCCGATGCCCAAACCAGCCGTCGGTGGCATGCCGTATTCTAAAGCACGTAGGAAATCTTCGTCCAGTACCATCGCCTCGTCATCTCCTCTTTTCCCCAGTTCCAATTGCGCTGCAAAACGCTCCCTTTGATCAATCGGATCATTGAGTTCGGAGAAAGCGTTGCAGATTTCTTTGCCATTGCAAATGGCTTCAAAGCGTTCGGCTAGCCCCTCTTCCGTACGATGCTTTTTGGCCAGAGGAGACATTTCTACTGGATAATTGGTAATAAAGGTTGGTTGGATCAATTGGGCTTCACATTTTTCACCAAAAATCTCATCGATCAATTTGCCTTTGCCCATGGTTTCATCTACGGGTACGTGAAGCTCTTTTGCTGCTTGACGCAATTGCGCTTCATCCATTTTTGAAATGTCGACCCCCGTAAAATGCTCGATGGCTTCATACATGGTATATCGTTTCCAAGGTCGTTTAAAGTCGATTAGATTTTCGCCAACTTGAATTTTTGTATCGCCAGTGGTATCGAGGGCTGCTTTTTCCACCATTTCCTCTACCAAATTCATCA
>JBCCSR010000545.1:0-4626 GCA_039199865.1 Bacteroidota bacterium | reverse complement strand
CTTCCTCCTCCGGTGTCCTAATTTCCATGTAATTCAGTAAATCAGAAATGCATGGATAATCAAAAAGTGCCATGATTGGAATATTCACGTCAAACTGATCTCTAACTCTGGAGACCACCTGTATCGCAAGTAGGGAGTGGCCACCCAATTCAAAAAAGTTGTCGTAAATCCCCAACTTTTCCACCTTTAATAAGTCTTTCCATATTGCTGCCAAGCTTATCTCTTTATCCGTTTCGGGTGCGACATACTTCCTGTTGACTATCGTTAAAACATCTGGTTGAGGAAGTTTAGATTGATCTACTTTACCATTGCGAGTCAGTGGAAATTGATCCAAATCAAACATCCAGGCAGGGACCATATATGCGGGAAGTTCGCGCTGCAAATACTTGACTATTTTTTGGCACAACTCCTTTCGAATTTCCATCAACATTTGCTCCGACAGCCCGTTTTGAGGTGGATGACTATCCTGAGTGGGCGTTTCCTCAATCTCGGCATGCCCCATCGACAATTGGTTGTTGGATTTTTCTCGAAGGAAGTCCTTACCCTTATCGGATGGAATAAAATAAGCTATGATTTCATTGGTCGTATCGGATCGTTGCCTTGTGGTTACCAAAGCTTCATCCACTAATGGATGAGTCGCCATTGTCTTGGCAATTTCATTGAGTTCTATGCGATGGCCCCTAACTTTTACCTGATCATCTACTCTACCTAGATATTGTAATTGTCCATTTCCCAGCCATTTAGCTCGGTCACCCGTTTTATAAATGATAGAATCGTGATCTGTGAATGGGTTTAGAATAAATTTCTGGTTCGTAAGTGCTTCCTGATTCAAATACCCTTTAGCTACTCCGGCACCGGCGATACAAAGTTCTCCAACTGCGCCTTTGGGCACCAGATTATTTTCTTGGTCTACAATGTACACTTGGGTATTGGCGATGGGCTGACCAATCGTGATTTGGTCCTTATCCTCAATTTTTGCTACCGTACTTCCAATGGTGGTTTCTGTGGGACCATATTCATTGTAAATGTCAATATCCGGATTGATTTGCTGTAGCATTTCCACATGTTTTGACGTAAGTGCCTCCCCACCAACGATCGCTTTTTTAATGGACCTATTTTCTGTTTCCGTTAAAAGTAAGCTGTGTGAAGGCGTCAGTTTAATTGCATTCACTTGGTCATTCTCAGAGATGTTCTTTAAAATTTGATCCAGATCATTGCCCCTTTCAACAAGCAGGGTACCTCCTGTTAGCAAGGTCAAGAAAATACTTGTCTGAGTTAAATCAAAAGACAATGAAGTAAAGAGCGGAAAGCTAAACGACCCCATACCGGCACCATAATTTTTTACGCTCGCATGAAAGTAATTGAGTAAATTGCTTTCTCGAATCATTACGCCTTTGGGTTGACCGGTTGATCCTGAGGTGTAAATCACATAAGCTAGATTGTCTTTTTGTGCATTCGGGAAAGGCGTTATCTTTTGAGCAGTCACCTTTTCGAGTTGAAGGTCAATTGCAAAGACAGATGCGCCCAAGTTCACCGCATCAATCAAGTCATTGGAATGAATGATCAATGTTTTCAGATCGGTATCCTCCACGATAAAGGCCTTCCTCTTCTCCGGGTAATCGATATCAATGGGTACGTAAGCCGCTCCCGCCTTTAGAATCCCCAGAATCGCTATTACTGCCCAAGGAGATCTTTCTAATAAAATACCGACCAAATCATTCGGACCGACCTGAGTGTCTTCTCTTAGGTAAGTGGCCAGTTGATTGACTTTCTCTTGTAAAAACTGATAGGTCCATTCTTCGCCTTCAAAAACCAAAGCAACATGATCAGGGGATCGTTCAACTTGTTCATCAAATAAATCGACAATGGATTTTTCCAAAGAAAACTCCTGATGCATGTCATTGAGCTCCAACAACAAATGTGCTTGCTCTTTTTGGGATAGGATCGACAACTCAGTAATTTTTGCCTCTGGATTTTCCACTACTTCTCGAAGAAGATTTTGATAATGGGTCATCAATTGTTGAATCGTCGCTGTACGGAACAATTCATTGGCATAAATCACCCTCAATCTCAACTCGCCATCGATTTCGGAAATGGAGACCTGTAAATCAAAATGGGAAGTATCCACTCCCGAGGATGCTCTACGGAGTTCCACATCACCGAACTTCAAATCGGTTGCATCTGGTGTATTTTGAAAGACAAACAAGACTTGGAATAAAGGATTTCGGCTCCGATCCCTTTCGGTCTCCACATGTTCTACAACTTTTGCAAATGGTACTTGCTGATGTTGGTAGGCCTCCAAAGTAGAAAGTTTCAATTGCGCTAAGAAGTCCTTAAAGCTTGGATTCCCGCCCAAATTGTTTCGCAATACGATTTGGTTGATAAAGAAACCAACAATGGATTCCAATCCTTTATAATCTCGATTGGCCAAAGAGGTGCCAACACTGATATCTTCTTGACCACTATATCTGTAAAGCAATACTTTAAACACCGCTAACATGGTCATAAATAAACTTGAACCACTTTGATAAGAGAGTGCTTTAAGTTGCTCCGTTACTGCTTTGTCGATGGTAAAACCCTCTGTCTCCCCCTGGATGCTTTTGACGCTGGGTCTGGGAAAATCAGTCGGCAGTACGATGGGCTCTGTACCAGACAAATAATGCGCCCACCATTGTAATTCAGCCTGTAGATAAGCTCCGGATAAGTTTTGTCTTTGCCAATTGGCATAGTCTGTATATTGGAAGCTATGATTGTCGAGTTGGGCGGCGCTACCATTTAACTCTGCTCGGTACAGTTCGACTAAATCGTTGACAAGAATAGATTTTGACCAACCATCTATCGCGATATGATGCATGACTAAAACCAGTACAAAATCTCCATTGGCTACTGCCAATAATTTGGCGCGAATCATATAGTCATTGGAAAGATCAAATGGTTTTTCAATTGCTTCTGTTACGTATTCATTGACCCCATGCGGTGCTTCAAAATCATCTGATTGGACCAACTCCATCTGCCATTCATCGGATGCTCTGACCTCTTGATACGGTTGCCCATTCGTACTTCTAAAAACGGTTCGCAAAGCTTGATGGTGTTCCACCAAACGGTGAAGTGCTTTCTCGAGTGCGCCTACATTCAAGTCACTCCCCAATCGCATGACGGCCGGTAAATGATATTGAACACTGCCTTCGATCTGATCAATAAACCATAAGCGTTCTTGGGAATAAGACAGTGGAATCCGTTCTGGCAAATCTACTTTCTGAAGTGGCGCAAATTTGAATATTCCGGCGGCTTGTACGGAAAGATGTTCGGCCAATTCAGCAATGGTCGGATAGTTGAAAATGTCTACTACTTTGATCTCTTGATTCAATGCTTCTCGGACAGCAGAGGCAACGCGCATCGCAATCAAAGAGTGTCCCCCAATTTCAAAGAAATTATCTTGGACCCCAATTTGGTCTTGATCAATTAGTTCCCTCCAAATCGAGCAAAGGATCACTTCAGTCTTATTTCTTGGTGCCACATACGGTACCTCATCCACTGCACTAAAGTCAGGTTCGGGTAAGGCATTGCGATCAATTTTTCCACTTGCATTTAATGGAAAAGTCTCCAATTGGACCAACAAGTTTGGCACCATATAATCTGGCAATACCTCTCGCAACTTCTGCTTGATCGCTTTAGGGTCAATATCTTTTTGTGCTGCTTCTAATGAAAAGTAGGCCACCAATTGCAGATGATTTTTTGTATCCGTTTTTACTTGCAAGATACTTTGATCAATTTCAGGTAAACTTTCCAGTGCTGCTTCAACTTCATTTAAGCCAATTCGATACCCTCTGATCTTGACCTGATGGTCTTTTCTTCCCAGGTAGCTGATATTTCCATCTGGCAACCATTTGGCAAAATCTCCCGTTTGGTACCAAAGCTGAGCCTCCTGACCGGGAAGAATATTGGTTACAAATTTGGGGTTGGTACTTTCTTCCTGACGCAAATACCCCATGCTTACTCCTGCTCCACTGACATAGATCTGGCCTTGGACGCCAATGGGTACCATTGCTTTGTTTTCATCTAAAATCAATATTTGAGTGTTACTGATCGGTTTACCAATGGGGATCAAGGCTTCCGAAATCAATGCCTTTCCGTTTGGGTCCCTATCGGCAATCAATAGCTCATTGCAGTTGAAACATGTGGCATCGGCAGTTACTTCAGTTGACCCATAAATATTTAATAATTGACTTTGTTGGAAGGTTTGGTAAAAAGAGGTGACCAATTCTGTCGACAGTACTTCTCCACTACAAGTCCAATATTTCAAATGATTCAATTTTTGCTGACAAGCATCTTTGTAGGATAGCATTGCCTTTAGCAGAGAAGGAACCAGGACAATTCTAGTGACCTGTTGTGCTGCTAATTGAGCGATCAAATTTTCTACGTCGATCACTTCCTCTTTACTAAAAATCACCGTCTTGATTCCTTTTAATAAGGGACCAAAAATTTCCCACAGATGATCGACAAAACCAAGAGAAGTTTTCATACAACTCACTTCCTCTTTTCCAAAAGGGTATTTCTGCCACATCCAATTCAAACGGTTTAATAAATTCTGATGCGAAAGAAGAACTCCTTTGGGTTGGCTCGTCG
>JBCCSR010000544.1:0-4632 GCA_039199865.1 Bacteroidota bacterium | reverse complement strand
GGAAAGGGCTATTGTGAAAGCTTTGATCAGGGATCAGGATGGCTGGGAGCGGTACACCAAATTAGGACTCATAAGGTGGCGACTACCGAAAGACCGATCCCAATGAAAAGAAATTAAGGTAGCGCTGGTCTCAAAAGGGCGACCTCTTTCAGCACCTACGTCAGATTAATCGCCGAGCAAATATTGCAAACTAAGCGAGTAGGCGAATTAGCAGGAACACCGGAGAAAACAGTAATGATTTTTCCGGTGTTCTTACTTCCTCATAAAAATGTTCTCTTTTACTGACGATAGGTGCGCTAACTGAGTTGGCAATTGATTGAACACGAAAAAAATATCACAGTCGAACTTTGTGTAAATCTCCGATTTAAGAGGATTTGAGGATGAAGCGGTTTTTTATAGCGCAGGAGCTCAAAAAAATATTTTATTGATTTCCAGATAATTATGATTTTTTTGCAAAGAAAGTGCTTGACAATTTATGGAATTTGCCTAGTTGCTGCGTCTAAGTATAGCATCAACCAATTGAAATGGGTACCTGTAGTTCACTTTTTCTTCTTCTTTTTTTTCTTCTTCCTTTTTTTCCTCAGTTTAATATCATAATCATCTAGGGTACCTTTTACTCTGAGGTTTAAATACCACACTTTTTTATTGGCAGGCTTTTCTATAATTTCATCATCACCTACTTGTCCATCTTTTGTTTTTTTGCTACCAAACAACTTATTACGAGCACTTTTCCTCACTATTTTCCAGGGAATACGAATATAATACTCCAAGTCACCCGCCATGGAATGTTCTCCTGATAACTCATAATGGCCCAGTGTGGATTCTATAGTCATACTTGGAATGGTCAGTACGCCATTCGTAATATCCATATGGTTTTGAAGCGTATCAAATCGAACATTAGATAAGTTTTTATCTCCCATGTAATCTGACAACATCAATACTGGCTCATAATTTTCCAGTCGTCCATTGAGTAGTTCCACATCCATATGAATTTCAGATTGATCCAAATCTGGAACCATGTCTGGGTATACACGAATATTTCCGGTAATGTCTGCGGATAGTTGGCCGTGGACATAATCGGAGAGGACCTCATCTTGTCCAAAGTTTTCATACTTGAATAGCAACTGATCCAAATCTGCTTGGATGACTTTTAATTTGGGTTTGAGGTAGATACGATCCGGATTGCTTCCATTGAAATAGCCCGACATTAAGAATTGTCCTCCGGCCGCACGCATATACATGGTATCGACATAGATATAATGATCATGCGTCGTTCTCAGCCTACTATGAATATTTTGCAGATCAATATGGTGATAAATGAAATGATCTACATCGAGATCAAAGGTCATATCTGTGAAGGGCAGCTCATAAATATTGAATGCGGTACTGTGTGCTTCCACATCCTCGGTAGTGGTAGTTGGTGTCTTAGTCGTTTTGGGTTGATTGGGGGAAGCTGTATTGAAGGCGAATAATTGATCAAAATCAATGTAATTGGCTTTTAAGCCAAAATGATTGTCTCGCAGTTTAATCGATTCATCTTGTCCAAGGTAATAGTTCATGTCCACGTCGAAAACGGTACGGCCTATTTTACCGTGCATTTTTTCAATAACCACATGCTCATCTTCATAATGAAATCTTCCCGAAAAATCTTCGAAACGCATGGGGTGTACGTGCATTTTTGCATCAAACTGATCCAAATCGACATCTATCGAATGGAGTCCAGCATTTTTATAATGCATTTCACTGTTTAAATGCAGCTTGAGATTGTCCAGCTCCTCATGGCGATAATCCTCTGGAACATAATTTTCACCTTGATACGAAAAGACATCTTCTAATCGGAGTAGGTCCGCGTTTAAGCTAATGTCCAATTTGACATCTCCGGCTAGCGTATCTTTCATCCAAAAACCATAATCGTGAATATTGCCATTGAAGTGAAAGTCAGATTGATCAATAAAGCCAGTGAAATCGACAATCTTTAAATCTTGGTCATCAATCAGAATGTCCACGTGGAAGTCGTGCAACTCATGAGGATAATGTTTGAGCTGAGCGTGGAGTCCTTCAATGAAAAACTCCCCTTTGGGTAAATATTGATATCTCGTCAATCCATCCGCAGTGGAATTGAATTTCAATTGGATGCTAAAGTCTTCCATTTGTTCATCTATACCGGTACTATCCCCATTGGTAAAGCCCGTTAGTTCTGCAATGTCCAAAAGTTTGGAGCTCATTTCCAATTCGGCCTCAACCGGAGTGTTCAATTTTACCGCTCTACTCAAAGTATCATCCATCAAGGAACCGTAGTTGTGAAGATTGCCACTGAAGTGAAAGTCTGATTGATCGATATAGCCAGTAAAATCCGCAACCTCTAAATCATTGCTATCGATAATAAAACTACCATGAATGTCGTGTAGCTCATGGGGAAAGTGTTTGGTTTGAGCATAAAGGCGCTCTACGACAAACACTCCTTCCGGTAAATATTTGGATTCCGTAATTGCCCGCGCACTGGAATTCAATCTTAACAGTAAGCTCAAATCTGCTATTTGTTCATCTATGCCACTACTATCTCCCTTCGCAAAACCGGTCAATTCAGAAAGGTCAAATAGATTTGAATTGATTTCCAGTTCGGCTTCAACGGGGATGTTGGTGTGATGAACAATCGCTGGAAGATCAGAAACAAAACCTTTCAAAGACAAGTCTGTCGCCCCCATTTTTAGATCAAATGTATCTAAAACACCCCTCTCACCAGACATCGCCAAATGCATATTCAAGGTATCAATGGAGACGGGTAAGTCTGCCGATTCTACGTGCAGGTTTTCGATGGTTAATTCACTGTAATAAGCCTGATTCAATTGATTGAGGGCTTTTTCTGGATGCGCTAGGTCAATGATGTCGTGAAACCGCATATCGAGTTTCACATTACCAGAAACATTTTCAACGTAGGACAGATTAAAAAACTGGGTAAGGAAGTTGAGGTTAAAGTCTGTATTGAGTTCTAATTCCACATCGGGTTCAATGAAATTTTTCACAAACAATGAAGCTACAAAGTTACCTCGTTCCAGCTTTGAAGTAAATTCTTCCAAAGAGAATTCCATCGATTCGAAAGATTTGCCTTCACCATTGGTAAAGTGACCTTTGAAGCCAAGGTTATCTACTCTTTTGCGTACGTCAATATTCTCTAAAAAGGCTTCACTAGCTCCAAAGTTAACATCGACAAATGGCATTTGCCCATTGGCCGTTGGCCCAACTATATCTGCGTGAAAATAAAACTCACCTGCATTATTGTAACGTTCCAGAGTAGCCGCAAGGTCTTCGGGAGCAAAAGCGATCAGCATATCAAAGTTGGGCTTAGCTCCATTGACATGCAAGTCGAGTGCCATCTCTTTTTTCGTCTCGATATTCCCATGCACTTTAAAATCTCCATTCTCCATCCTGATTCCCGATGGTGCGATTGTAAGCAAACCCGAAAGTTCATCGTACAAAACATCCGTATGGAATTCGAAGTGCTTGTGTTTGATGAAGCTGGTATCTTGGTTTTCAATAATATTCAATTCAAACTCCGTATCAATGTGAGCATCAATTTCATTATCAACCGTTTTAATCCCACTTTTGGCCCAGTAAATGAATGTTTCAATATCTAGCTGGCTGGCTTCGTCCAATTTGTGGATGTCAAGATTCTTGAGCTCAATATTCCTCAAATGAATATCAAGCGGCTCCTCTTCTACCGCTCCTTCACTTGGCGCAGCTAATGCATTTTCAATATTGATCGTACCATCTTTGTGTTTGATGATATTGAAAAAACCATCTTCAATCAATAGTTTCTGAATATCGTAGCGCGCATTAACGATATCCCAAATATTGAACCCCATGTAGATATCTGCTACGTCCAAAATCAAGGAAGCGTTGTCCTCTTTTGATTCATAAATCTGAACACTATCGACTTTTATGGAGATGTAAGGAAAGTTGGTGAATGGTGCGATATGGGTATCTCCGATTACAATGAGGCCCTCGTGGGTTTTATTTAAGGCGTCTATTTCTCCCTGAACCAGATGATCCTGCTTTTGGTAAAGGATGAAGATTAAAATCCCGATTAACAATAGGGGCAATAGAATGCCCAATAACATCAACCTTTTCCAAAATTTCCATCGCATAAGTAAGTTGAACTTCATATTGGTTCAAAGATAATAACTTTACATATTTGAAATGCCCCTTAACGTAAGGTTTTGGAGATCCTACTAAAATTGATTGTCTGATGCCTAGTAGCCAATATCTGCACGATCAACCCCAGCACACAACAGCAGGATTGGCAAATACTTCCCCGCGAAGTTGTTCACATCTACTTGGGATTCCGATCTTACCATAGTACCTGCGGGACAATATACTACATGCTTCTCTTTTTTCAAGAGACATTTTTTGACAAAAATACTATTTTCAGTCAATAAAACTTTTTTTTGTTAAAGCGTAAAGTTATGTCATTCAGTTGCTTAATCGAAAGAATGGGCGATTTCAAAATTTCAAAATAACAATATAGTGACCAAATATTTTACCATAAATTGAATCTTGGTACTGAACGATGCTGTGTTGTTGGTTAATAGGCCTCATCATTCCAATCGTTTTTATTGATTGATGTTGGGTTTG
>JBCCSR010000543.1:0-4636 GCA_039199865.1 Bacteroidota bacterium | reverse complement strand
GTAAAGGCAACCTTGCAATAGCCTCCTCTTGGGAGAAACAATCGTTTAGTGGTTTAAAAATGGAGGGAAGTTCAAAGGATTATAATGGGGAGCTATTCATATATGTTTTTACAATGATTGTACCAATTATTTTCTTTGATATGTCTAGGATACCCAACTAATTTACTACCTTTGTATCCCGTAACATTCGTACTGGTAAAGCCAGTTTTTTCATTCCCTTCTTTGGCGAGGATACAGTCCATTGATTTTTGAGCACTAAAATAAGCACCAGCTTGTTGCTTGCTGCCCATTGATTAAAGGCACGGTAATGGTCAAGGAACTCTAAATTTTGATTGATAATGACCAAGTATATTTTTGTTACGGGTGGGGTCACCTCCTCATTAGGAAAAGGCATCATTTCTGCCTCTTTGGCCAAATTGCTACAGGCCAGAGGTTTCAAAGTAACCATTCAAAAGTTCGATCCTTATCTCAATGTGGACCCGGGAACACTGAATCCCTATGAGCATGGCGAATGTTATGTTACAGAAGATGGAGCAGAAACCGATCTCGACCTCGGACACTACGAGCGATTCCTCAACTTTCCTACCTCACAGGCCAATAATGTTACGACAGGTTTGGTTTATCAGACGGTGATCAACAAAGAGAGAGATGGGGCTTACCTTGGAAAATCAGTACAAGTGGTTCCTCACATTACCAAGGAGATCAAGCGGCGAATGCTGTTGCTGGGGCAAGGAAATGAGTTTGATATTGTGATTACCGAGCTGGGAGGAACGGTTGGCGACATTGAATCATTGCCCTATCTGGAATCGGTCCGCCAGCTGCGCTGGGAGTTGGGACGAGACAACTGTTTGGTGGTTCATCTCACCTTGATTCCCTATCTAAAAGCAGCTAAAGAACTCAAAACAAAGCCTACTCAGCACTCTGTCAAGGAATTGCAAAAGAATGGAATACAACCAGATATTCTGGTTTGTCGAACGGAGTATCCCATCAATATGGAAATCCGTCGGAAGCTGGCCTTGTTTTGTAATGTCGATATCAATTCGGTGATTGAATCCATTGACGCCGAAACGATTTATGATGTTCCTCTCCTGATGCTCAAGGAAATGCTGGACTCTACCGTTATTTCCAAATTGCGATTGACCGATCGAAAAGAACCAGATTTAAAAATTTGGAAAGCTTTTCTGGGCAAACTCAAAAGTCCACTCCACGAGGTCAAGATTGGTTTGGTTGGAAAATACAACGAATTGCAAGATGCGTACAAATCCATTCACGAAGCCTTTGTGCATGGAGGGGCGATGAACGAATGTCGTGTTTTGGTGGAGCCTATCCATTCAGAGAGTTTGGAATTTGGAGAGGAAGAAGTTCGGCGTAGTCTTTCGGAGTTGGACGGTGTTTTGGTGGCTCCTGGCTTTGGCGAAAGGGGAATTGAAGGAAAATTGGCCGCCATTCGTTTTGTTAGAGAAAATAAGATTCCCTTTTTTGGGATTTGCCTGGGGATGCAGTGTGCAGTGGTTGAATATGCTCGCAATGTGTTGGAAATGGAGGGGGCTTCCTCTTCCGAAGTCGATCCCGATGCCTCCCATTTGCTAATCGATTTGATGTCGGATCAGAAAAACATTACCCAAAAGGGGGGAACTATGCGCTTGGGGGCTTACCATTGTACTTTGAAAAAAGG
Organism: Bacteroidota bacterium; assembly: GCA_039199865.1. GTDB lineage: Bacteria > Bacteroidota > Bacteroidia > Chitinophagales > Saprospiraceae > JALZUU01. Next base: position 2,961 of record JBCCSR010000543.1, on the reverse strand, counting down.
GTCCAAATCCAACCTAGCCTACAAGGCGCTAAAGATTAGTGAACGGCATCGACATCGTTATGAGTTCAACAATTACTATCTCGATCAGTTTGAGGAATCGGATTTACAACCCGTCGGTTTTAATCCAGAAACGGGTTTGGTCGAAATTGTGGAAATGAAAGACCATCCTTGGTTTGTCGGAGTTCAGTTTCATCCAGAATTGAAGAGTACGGTTGAAAACCCGCATCCCTTGTTTGTGGCTTTTGTACGCGCCTGCATGGAAAAAAAAATGTCCGAAATCACGGATAAGCAAATAATGGCGTCTGCCAATGAGTAATTTTTCTCTTGATGATGGGATGGGCCCCAACAAGTGGAAAATGGCGCTCCAACATTGTTGGCCTTTTCTTCTGGGGGGCTTCGTATTTTTTTTCTGGACAATGGATCATCCCTTTTTTTGGGATACGGTCTTATTGGCTTCCAAACAGGCACATTTTTATTACGACCATTCCTTTCAGCACTTGCTTTTGCCTCTAGCAATAGATGCAGGACATCCTCCATTTTTTGGTTTGTATCTTGCACTTTGGTGGTCTCTTTTCTCCAAGACGCTATGGATCAGCCATTTGGCTATGCTACCCATTCTTTTGGGCATCATTTGGCAGGTCTACCGATTGTGTCGCTTTATTTTTACAGATAGTAAAAGTTTGTTTTGGGGTATGTTATTGATGTTAACAGATGCGACCCTGCTTGCACAATGTAGTATGGTGTCTCCAGATCTCATTTTGATCTTTGCCGCCTTGCTCGGAATCAACAGTATTTGGTATGGGCAAAAGCAATATCTGGTCTTGGCGACGATTGCGCTATCGCTCAGTAGCATCCGAGGCCTATTTACCTTACCCGCACTTTTTGTCTGGTCGCTGCTTTTCAGTTACACTCAGACTTCTCGGTTGACAGTCTTAGAGATCGGGAAAAGTGTTTTGCCTTTTATTCCCGTCACTTTGGTGGTCGTACTCTATTATACTTTTCACTTTTGGGAAACGGGTTGGTGGATCAGCACCCCCAACGAAGGATGGAGTGCCCATCGAGAGCTGACGTCCTTTTCTGGTTTTGTGCGCAACATTGGTATTTTAGCTTGGCGCTTGATTGATTTTGGTAGAATTGGATTTTGGCTCGTTTTGCCTTTTTTAGCGGGGCTTATCCTTCGTAGACTTTGGCAAGGCGAATCAAAAATGCGGCTTTTGCTGGCGCTTCCCCTCTTATTGCTTTGCTTTCAAGCTCCTTCCTTATTGCTCATCCAAAATCCGATTGCCCATCGCTATTTAATGCCGGTTCTGTTGTGCTTTACCCTGCTGATTGTTTATGCGATTCATCAGAAAAAGGCTTGGGAGAAGTGGAAGAAGGGGCTGTTGTGGGGACTACTCTTAGTACAGTTAAGTGGTCATTTTTGGATTTATCCCGAAGGGGTAGCTCAGGGTTGGGATGCGAGTTTGGCCCACGTTCCTTATTTTGAGTTGCGACAAAAGATGATTGACTATTTGGAGGAGGAAGGGATCCCTCTGGAAAGTGTTGGGACGGAATTTCCCAATAATGTAGCGTTGACTTATGTCGACCTCAGTCCCTCTGTGGCTGCTTTTGCCAGCAAGAACTTTGCGGAGCAAACTTATCTGTTTTACAGTAATGTCTTCAATGATTTTTCCGATGAAGAGCTCAAAATGCTGAGAGAAGATTGGGAGCAGGTAGTAGAATTTGAGCAAAACCGAATCAAGGTCAGCCTGCATCGAAAGCCTTGAAAGGGAAGCACTTTTTTCACAAAAGAATCATAATCCTCTGGAAATCAATAATTTTTTTAGATCCTGCTCTTTTTTCTTTTTTTATAAGAAAACTCTGGTAGTTGAAGGAAATGAAAACTTTGAACAAAGAGATTTTTGACTTAATCGAGACGTAGATCGTAGTCCAAGCTACCAAGTGGAGTGCGCAACGAAGGGCAAGACACAAAGAACCTTGTAAAACGTTGAGGTACTTGTGTTGCAAAGTACTAAACTATTGAATATGAAAAAACTCAGTTTAAAAGAGCTCAATCGCTTGAGCGTTGAAGATTTTAAGCAAAGCCCCAAAACACCGATGGTCCTGGTTTTGGACAACATTCGTTCTGCCCTCAATGTCGGCTCTGCTTTTCGCACTGCCGATGCTTTTGCCCTACAGAAAATTTACCTTTGTGGCATTACTGCTCAGCCTCCCCATCGGGAAATTCTCAAAACGGCGATTGGCGCTACCGATTCGGTGGAATGGAGCTACCACAGTCAAACCAAGGAAGCCGTCCAACTTTTACGAGCAGAGCAATATCAAATCATTGCTGTGGAGCAGGCTCAAGAAAGCATTCAATTGGCAGCTTTTCCCGTACAGGCAGGAGGTAAATATGCTTTGGTTTTTGGGAATGAGGTGAATGGAGTCAGTCAAGAGGTAATGGATATCCTCGATCATTGCATTGAAATCCCTCAATACGGAACCAAGCATTCCTTGAACGTCTCGGTTTGTCTTGGCATTGTTGTTTGGGACTTATTTAGAAAACTAAATCTTTCCCCTCACTAGTCCATCGACTCTAGAGTGACTAGTCCATTTGAATTCAAAAAACAAATGCCCTATTTCGCTTTTTGGAGCTGATTTTTAGGCTAAAATACCTGGGTTGAGCTCTGCTGTCATAGACAGTGGCTGGTCTTTCCTTTTGCTCTCATCATCAATTTTCTTTCGAAGAAATGGTTACTTTTTTGTTAAAGCCCGTCACAAAATGGAATTTTCGTGCAAAAAGTGCAGCAGCAATTGCTGCTTGGCGAAAGGCTTAAACACAATTTTATTTCAACTAAAAACCCAAGCTCTTATGGATTTATTTACTGACAGATTAACTACTTTGATTGACGGTTTGTATCAATGGGCGCCTAAATTAGTAGGTGCTATTCTCGTACTCCTAATTGGTCTTTGGATCATTGG
>JBCCSR010000542.1:0-4644 GCA_039199865.1 Bacteroidota bacterium | reverse complement strand
GGAATTGATGCTTATAAGAAAGTACTGAGAGAAAATCCGGAAGATCTACAGTCGCTGTATCAAATTGCCGAAAACTATTATGCGATCAGTCAACCTGATCTGAGTACCAATTATTGTGATAGTTTATTGACAATTAATGATTGTCATTTGAAAGGATTGAATTTGAAAGGGGTGATTCAAATGAATGAGGGGCAAGTCAATACCGCGATCAACTATTTTACCATGGCGATTAACTGTTCGAATTACTACATTGATGCTTATATCAATCGGAGCTTGATGTACCTCAAGCAAGGAAGAAATAAAGAAGCTTTAGGAGATGCAGATAAAGCGATCAGCATTGATGACAAAAGTGGTTTGGCCTATCTAATTCGGGCTCAGATCAAAACAAATTTGGATGATGCATCCGCTTGTAAAGACTTAGATCAATCGATTGCACTCGGGATGAGTGTATCTGAAGAACAGAGAAAATTAATTTGTAAATAATTTGTTTTTAAACCCTTTCAATCACCAAGCCTGCACCTAAACCTGCACCGCCACTGATGCCTGCAACTCCCAGTTCTACGCCCCGTCGCTCCATTTCTTCTAACAAGGTAGTGGTAATCATGGCACCACTTGCTCCTTGAGCATGTCCCATGGTCATGGTTCCTCCATTGACATTAAATTTATTGTCCGCTACATTCAAGTCGCTTTGGTATTTGAGGCAAGTGGCCGAGAAGGCTTCTCCGAAGTTGTGTAAGTCAATGTCAGATAGTTTTAGCCCCGCTTTTTTAACTGCGTTTTGTACAGAATACTGTCCTCCTAAAAGCATAATGATTGGTTCACAGGAGGTACTGTCAAAGGCACAGATTTTCGCTTTTGCTTCCAAGCCTAATGCTTTGCCTTTTTCTAGGTTCCCAATTAGTAACAAACTTGCTCCATCTGCCATGGTTGGCGAATTTCCGACGTGGTGAAGGTGTTTCAATTGCCGAATTTGGGGATACCGAATTTTAATCTGCTCCTCAATGTTGGGAGTAATGAATTTTGCAAACAGGGCTTCAAATCTTTGTAGTGCCTCCACCGTACAATTGGGTCGTATATTTTCGTCTACCGATAAAACCCTTTCTCCGTGCTCGTTTACAATTGGAATGATGGATTTCGAAAAATAGCCTTTTTGCGTAGCTGCCGCAGCACGCTGATGAGATTGGACCACATAGGCATCGAGTTCCGCTTCATTAAATCCCTCTAGCGTTGCAATCAAATCAGCCGCTACTCCCATATGGGTGAAATGACTCTTTCGGGCCACCTCTTTATCGGCAAACCAAGCTCCCTGATCCGCAAACATCGGAACATTGGAGAGCATTTCGATCCCTCCAGCAATCACCAGGTCATTCATTCCAGAGTTGATTTTTGCTTTGGCCAATCCAATGGCAGAAAGTGCTGAAGTACAAAAGGTGTTTAGAGTGATGCCCTCGAGATGAGGTCCCCAGCCGTGGTACAAGGTTGAGATTTTGGCGATATTGGCGCCTTGGTCACCTATCTGGCCTACACAACCTAAAATGACGGATTCAATGTCTCGATGATCGATAGGGGTTCTTTGCTCGAAAGCAGTGTACAACTGAGAGAGCAATTCGATGGGCTTAATTTGGTGTAAGCTGCTTTTATTGGCTTTGCCATTGCCTCTCGGACTTCTAATGGCATCAAATATATAGGCATCCATCATTTGGTTGATGTTTAGATTTACAATTCTCTTCTCATTTGGAGATTGGGACCGTCTGTTCAAATATAGAAAAAAATAAAATAAAATGGACTTGTTCCTTTTTGAGTGAAAAACACTTGCTGTTCATTGCTCAATAATCTTTGAAAAGGTTTATCATTGCAAAGGAAAACGATCCACAGCATCTATGACAAGTCATGAAAAGAAATGCGAAATACTAAGGAATGACTAAACAAAAAACGACTTATTTTTCTTACGGAAATGTTCACCGTTCTCAAGCGGAAGTTTATTATCCCAAAACGCTTTCGGAACTGAAAGCAATACTTGCCTTTTGTAAAAAAGAAAATCGAAAAATTACTCCGGCGGGAAGCTTTCATTCTTTTGATCAGCAGAACTCTGGCAATGATGTGGTGATTAGTTTTATTCATTTTGATAAGTTGACTTATCACGCCTCTGATCATACCATCACAGTTGGTGCTGGAGCAAAGTGGGGAGCAATTTTGGAAGCGGCCTATCAAAACAAGTGCTTGGTTCCTACCTGTATCACTTGCTCTCAACCAACCGCTGCCGGAACCTTGTCTGTTCAGGCGCACAGCATGTGGAGCCCGGGCAACGGGAAAGACGGCAATCAGTGTGTTGCATTGGAGTTGATGACGACAGAGGGAGATTTACTTCACTGCTCTAGAACGGAAAACTCGGATTTGTTTTACGGAGTTGTTTCTGGAATGGGCATGCTGGGTTTTATTGTGAGCATTAAGTATCAATTGTTCTATGTGGGGCAAGATTACGAAATCAAGATCCACACCACACAATCTGATGATATCAAAAACATTGAGCAGAAGTTGGATTTGCGGATGGCCAAACAATTTACTCAGCTCAAAGATTTTCAGTCGCAATCCACTTTATTTTATCTGGAAAACGGAGCGCCTAAATTTACCGTCTACAATCGAGAATACGAGTTGGTGGAGCGACGAAGAGGGGAGTCTACCTTTCGATTTTATCAATCTGTCGTGGCCAATGGTGCGATTCGTTTGTTCCCTTCTTTGGTCAATCAGGTGCTGATTCGAGATGCGCGACGATCAGATGCCAACAAATGGTTGTTACAAGGACTACGATCCGTCACGCGTGGTACTTTTTGGGCGGAGTCCGAATATTACTGGACCAAGTACTTGAGCAAGGTGATTCGTCCTTTTGGCTATCAAACGCAACTGTATCAAATGACTTATTTCATCCCTTTTGGAGGAGATCAGGTCAGTGCTTTTACCGAGGTAGCCTATGATTTGATGCAACAACATGAATTGAAGTTTTGCATGTTTGATATCATGTACGTTCCCAAGGACGAGCCTTTTGTTTTTTCGACCTCTAGATGGTCCGATGGCTTTCACGTCAACCTTACTTTTATGGATTATATTGATCGGGAGAAACTCATGCGCTTTTTCGCACAGCTCAATGAATTGGCGGCAGAGCTGAAAGGCAAAATTTATCTGGCCAAAAATTGCTTTGTGGAATCGAGCTTGTTGGAGGAAATGCATCGGCCAGAGATTGAGGAATTCGTTCAACTCAAACAAAAGTATGATCCCAACGGGCGATTGATCTCCAATTACCTAGAAAACCATTTTCCTTCCTATTTTCCAAAAACAACTGCTTAGAACTTAGGACATAAAATCGATTCATTATCAAAGTCACCGATATAGGCAATTGAAAATTCAAAAGCTCCTTGGCCTTGACGATGGGTGGATAAATCAGACAAATTTGCATCGTAGCTAAATCCAATTAAGACACTGTTCAGCTCAATCCCCACCATCATAATGAGTGCATCCAGACTAAAAGAGTCGTCTTCATTACTCACGGGGCGAACCCAAGTACCGACTTGAAAAGCATTGGTATTGAAATTATTGAAGGCAAAGCGTACGTTGGTACCCGTAGTGAGTTCCATATGTGGTCCTTGTTGGGAAAACTGAGCCCGGGGAATCAAAGAAATTTGATCGCTGACTGGAAACTGAAAGCTGGCCTGAATCGAATATTTCATAAACAAACGACTATCGCCATCCACATCTTCATCTGAAGCATAAAAACTCAGCTGTGGGCGAAGAAAGTGATGCAATGCAAAGCCAATGTTCAAGGCAGTTTTGGCTTTGGGTTGGTAACTGTAGTTAAGGCCAACGGCATAATCTGAGAAGGAGAAATTGTTCTCGGGGAGCGCCTCTCGCGTGGCGAAACTAAAAGCATCAATATCATTGAACTGATCGTCAAAAGTCAATCGTTCGTAATTGATATTTCGCTGGGCCAATCCCGCTTGAAAGCCAACGGTTAGAAACTGCGTTTTATTAAAATCCAAGCCTTTGTGGAAAGCACCAGACAAGGCAATTTGGTTGGTGTTGAAATCAAAACCATTGACTCGATCACTAAAAAAGAGTAAGCCAACCGCCACTGCATCTTTGTATCGATTATTGAGGTTGACATCAAACTTGACATCTATTGAACTCGCAAAGGTCACGTAGGGTTCGTCCAAGACACCTCTCCATTGATCCCGATAGATTGCACCAACTCGATAACGACCATCAAAAGCGCCAGTCAAAGCGGGGTTGAGGGTCAAAGGAGCGGCGTAAAACTGGGTAAAATGTTTGTCTTGAGCAGACAGGCTTACCGCAATAGCCAATAGGGGGAAAAGTAAAAAAAGTCGTCTCATGTTTGCACTTAGTCAGTGAATCAATTCGTAATCAGGAGGCAAATTTAAAGTTTCCGAAGATGAATTGCTCGCTTTTTGCTACTAATTTTTATCGGCAGGCAGATACATCACGGTTTCAGAACGGATTCTGTTTTCATTTAGTATTTGCAAAGCCCTTTGTTATTGGTCTTGTTCACAAATAACAAAGGACGATTTTAAACTATATTTTTTTTTGGCATTCTTTGTCAATTTTTGACAAGTCGCCAATCGTAAATAGGAGCTC
>JBCCSR010000541.1:0-4654 GCA_039199865.1 Bacteroidota bacterium | reverse complement strand
TTATGATCAAGGATTAGACTTCATACTGTCTTTTTATGCTTGCTTGCACGGTGGATTTATTGCCGTACCAGTCGGTACACCAACGAAAAGAGAGCGATTAAAGAGAACACAATCCATTTTTGAAAATGCTTTACCCAGCTTGGTACTTTGTACGCCTAAGTTTCTAAAAAATAAAAAGTTTGCATCTTTTAGATCGACGTATAAAGACTGCAAATGGACCACAATTGAGGACTTAGTTATCGAAAGTGAGCCAAGTCCAGTGCAACTTGAGATCACTGCTGAAACGGTAGCCTATCTACAATATACTTCCGGCTCAACCGGTAACCCGAAAGGAAATATTATTGATCACGAAAATATTGTTAATAACCTCGCCAATCTTCAATCGTATTTACAACACGATGGCCAAAGTATTTGTGTGAGTTGGCTCCCATTTTTCCATGATATGGGCTTGGTCTACGGTTTGTTGCAACCAATATACAATGGCTATCATTGTGTATTGATGTCCCCCTTGTCTTTCACCCAAAATCCTTTGAGATGGCTAAAGGCAATTAGTAACTACCGTGCCACTCATTCGGCTGCACCCAGTTTTGCCTACGAGCTTTGTCTGGACATTCCAGAAAAACAACGCGAAGGACTCGACCTCTCGTCTTGGGAAGCAACCATTAACGGCGCGGAAGTAATAAGAGCTTCCGTGATTGAAAAGTTTAATGAAGCATATCAACCATACGGATGGAGAACTACTTCATGGAACCCAGGTTATGGATTGGCTGAAATTACCCTCGCTGCTACTACTACTCCCAAGGGAACAGGGGTTACTGTTATTGATATGAAAGTGGAAGACCAATTTGGCAAAATTCATAACAGTAATGAGACTACTAAAAGATTGGTAGCATGTGGTACGATCAATAGTCACACAGATATCCGTATCGTTAACCCAAGTTCATTTGAGCCAGTGGCCAATGGCAAGATAGGAGAGATCTGGCTGGCTGGGAAAAGTGTCGCGAAAGGCTATTGGAACAATCCGGTCGCCACCGTACAGACCTTTCAAGCCACTATTAAAAACGAAAGCCAACATTTTCTTAGAACAGGAGACCTCGGATTTATCCAAAATAATCAACTCTTTTTTGTTAGCCGCATCAAAGAACTAATCATTTTAAATGGCCAAAACCATTATCCAACTGACTTGGAACAAGTAGTGGAAAGTTGTGATCCAGCCATTCGGAAAACAGGGGTTTGTGCTTTCTCTTTAAATACAGATCAGCAGGAAAAAGTCGTACTCATTTGTGAAATCAATCGGACCGCAATCAAGGGACTAGATACGGTAAAGCTGGTCAAGAAAATTCGTGCCAGTTTGATTGATACATTGGGCGTTAGAGTTTCGACCATTTATTTTATTCGACCAATGGCTTTACCCAGAACCACTAGTGGTAAAATCAAAAGAGTTGAATGTCGGAAAAAGATAGCAAATGATGAATTGAGCTATATCCATCTTTGGCAAGAACAGAAGAATGATGAAAAGGCAAGATCCAAATCGTCACTGAATAAATTAATCCACGAATTGTGTCGACAAGTAGCAAAGGTTTGTAAAATAGCAGTTGCGGAAATTGATATTCATGAGCCGCTTAGCTATTGTGGCTTGGATTCGATCTTGGCAACAACTTTGGCCCAGCAATTAAGCACTCAATACAACAAAGATATTTCTCCAACCCTATTCTATGATTATCCAAGCATTCAATTGATTGCTGAATATTTAAGTGACCTCGCTTCAACTGAGTCGTCTGGGGTGAGTCGACAGGAGAAATCCACAGCAGAAGGTCACATTGCCATTGTTGGAATGGGATGTCGATTTCCTGGTGCAAGTGATCTTGATGAATTTTGGACTTTGTTACAAGAGGGACGATGTGCGATTCAAAAATATCCGAAATGGCGATGGAATCATAATACCACCGTAAGTGGGCAAGAATTACCGGCCATAGAGTACGGTGGTCTTATTGAAGATATTGATTTATTTGATCCTGGATTTTTCGGAATTTCTCCTAGAGAAGCGGTCATGATGGACCCTCAGCAAAGGCTATTATTAGAGGTGACCTGGGAGGCATTGCAAGATGCGGGGATCAAACCCAGCTCTTTACAAAACAGCAATACTGGCGTTTATATCGGAATCAGTACCAATGATTATGCGGAATTGGCAATCAATGAGACTGCACCAGTTCATGCAGTTACGGGTACGTCATTAAGTATTGCGGCAAGCAGAATTTCCTATTTATTGAATTTAAAAGGTCCTTCTGTAGCCATCGATACGGCGTGCTCTTCTTCCTTAGTAGCAGTAGATCGAGCTGTAAAAGATTTGCAAGCGGGTATAGTGGATATGGCTATCGTAGGAGGAGTCAATCTTCTGTTGAATCCTGATATTTCTGTGGTGTTTGCGCGCAACGGTATGACTTCTCCCGATGGTAAATGTAAAGTATTTGATCAACGAGCTAGCGGCTATGTCCGAAGTGAGGGTTGTGGTTTGATTGTACTAAAGAGAGGGCAAGATATCCAGACTCCTCAAGATAATGTATGGGCATTGATTCGGGGCTCGGCCATCAATCAAGATGGTAAAAGTAACGGCATAACGGCACCAAACGGAGGTGCTCAAAAAATGGTACTCGAACAAGCTTTAAAATCTGCCGCAATTGATCCCCAAGAGCTCGATCTGATTGAGGCGCATGGTACTGGAACTCCGCTGGGTGATCCCATAGAAGTAAATACGCTCAATGCGGTATTGAAAGGGAAGCATCCCAATAAGCATCATTGTTGGATGAGCTCTGTCAAAGCCAATTTAGGTCACCTAGAATCTGCGGCAGGAATTGCGGGTTTAATCAAAACCGTACTGTGCTTACATCACAGAAAAGCGGTGCCACAAGTAAATTTCTCAACGCTTAATCCGGAAATAAGATTGGGAAATGATTCACGCATTCAAATTCCTAGAGTGATGACAAGCCTGGATGAAAATCAATCGCTTTTCGCTGGGGTGAGCTCTTTTGGTTTTGGTGGTACAAACGCCCACGTCATTTTGCAAAGTGCGGAGCAAAATGCTCCTCAAGTAGAGGAACCAAAAGAGGATGCTTCTTTGATTTTTCTATCCGCAAAATCAAAAAAGTCATTGAATGAGCTGGTGCAAAGATACATAGCACAAAAAGGAAAATGGGATTCAATTAGTTTACAAGCCTTGAGCTATCAAACCATTGTTCAAAGAGATGTTTACCCATTTTCACTGGGAATGGTTGCCAAGGATAATGCCGATTTTTGGCATTTATTAGAAAATGCGACCGAAGAAGAAAGCGACCGTATTTTTAGCATTGAAAACAATAAAAAAAGGCCAAGCAGTGTGGCTTGGGTATTTCCAGGACAAGGTGGACAGTATGCCAATATGGGCTTGAGCCTTTACCAGGATCAACCTTTATTCCGGAGTGCTATAGAGGAATGCGCAGCGGTATTGAAAAAATATAACATCGATTTAATCGACATTTTATATGGCGCAAATTCCGAAGCTTATCTAGGGGAAATGACTTATGTGCAGCCCGCTCTTTTTTCCATCCAATATGCATTGGCGAAGCTATTGTTGAGTTGGAAGGTTGAACCAGATGTTTTAATCGGACAAAGTTTAGGAGAATATGTAGTGGCTTGTATTGCCGGTATACTAAAACTACCGGATGCTTTAATGATGGTTTGTAAAAGAGCTGCTTTATTAGAAAGCATTCCCGAAGGCTCAATGGCAGTGGTATTTAGCGAAGAAGATAAGTGTACCGAAATTTTAAAAGAATACCAAAACAATGTGAGCATTGCCGCCTACAACTCCGAAAATTCTCTTGTTCTTTCGGGTGAGACAAAAGCGATCCATCATATTTTAAGTTATTGTGATGACCATGGCATTTCGAATCGTTTGCTAAAAATCTCTACGGCTAGTCATTCTCCGATGACGGATTCTATTTTGGATGAATTTTACGAAAGTATTCAAAATGTAAAATTCTCAACACCTCAGTTGCGTATCATTTCATCCGTAACTGGCAAGTTTGTCCAAACAGAAATGCAGGATGCGAACTACTGGAGAGATCATATCAGACGACCCGTACTTTTCAAAGATAGCATTCAGTTGGCGAGTCAAGAACACGATATCTTTGTTGAAATCAATTCAAAAGCTCAACTGCGACCCGCCATTTTGCAAAATGACAATGCAGTTCATGTGTTTCCATCATTGACTTCAAAAAGAGATGGAAGAGAAGATATGTTGCACTTGGTTGGAAAGTTACATGCGCACAAAATAGATGTCGATTGGGATACTATTTTGACCAATCAAAACAAATCAGCTGCTTTAAAACTACCATTACAACCTTACGAAAAAGAACGCTACTGGGTCAATCATCAAGTACGATTGAATAAGGTTGAAACCACATCTATTCCCCAGAATGGGAAGATCCACCTGGCTCCTAAAAATGGTTTAACACAACCAAATGGTAGCAATCGACCCAATCCAGATTTGAAAATGGATAATAAGAAAATCGTTCAAGAAGTAACCAAGCAAATCTCTTCTATACTTTACCTTAAGCCATCTGCTATTGATTTGGATGCTCCTCTAACCAGTATGGGGGCGGACTCTATCATGCTTTTG
>JBCCSR010000540.1:0-4663 GCA_039199865.1 Bacteroidota bacterium | reverse complement strand
TGTTTCCGTAAACGTTGTAGGTCCGAGTTTCTTGATACTCTCGATTGCGTTGATAAGAGTAGTTGTCATACTCAAAAGTAATACTGACATCAAAATTGGGATCTTCAATTTTACTTAAGTACCAACTAGAAGTATAAGGCAATGGGAGCGATCCGCAATAGGCTGGATTGCCAATAAACTCTGGATAACGAGTCGACGTTTCAATGACATCAAAAGTATAAATAAAACCTTCAGGAGAGGTCAACTTCCAAGACAAAATCTCATTGCCGTTGGGATCATCAACTCGCTCTATTTTTACCCCACTAGTCGAGCTAATTACGGGTAGATCATTCTCATGATTCCAATCATAAGCGAAAGTGCCTTCCATACCACCAACGGAAAAATAAAACTCATCTGGTTCTGAGTCCCAACATCCAAAGGCGAGTGATTCATAAAGGAATTCATAATTATTCTGACCTAGGTTTTGAGAAATATCTTCATAGGTATATTGTTCTCTAAACTTTAAAAAGCCAAGGCCGACGGGAGAGTCATCCGCTAAGCCTCGAATCTTTCTCGTGATCATTCCTCCGGCATTTAGCTTCCATCCCAGGCCAACCCAGTTGGCCAATTCATTTACTTTATGCCCAGAAGCATGGTAGCTCAAGGAAATAGGGACAGATAGGGATCGTTCAGCAATCGTCGTCAACGGAATATTGATACTCGGTAGCCCCGTATACTGACTAACGGGTATATCAATAAACTTCATTATCGCTGCCGCTTCTGGTGAGGCAGGTACCTGTTTGGCCTCATAATCAAAAACCGGTAAATTTCCTTGAGCCCAGACTGTCGAACTCAAAAGGACTAGGCAAAACAAACAACAAATTCGAAAAAGATTCCGATAGGGATAAGGAATGAAATGCAGCATAATCAATTCGTTTTTTAGATCTTTTAATAGTCATACTAATTCCCCAGTCTTGTAATAAACATCACTACAAGAAGGCTTTCAATTTATTTTCCAAAACAAACGGTTCAATACTCAATATCCAGTCCTGTAACAGGACGGGCAAATCCGTTTTTACTGATCATTACTGAGTGTGCAGAGAGGTAGTCTTTATATTTTTTTATATTTTCAACTTTTCACTTAACGAGACAATCCTATTTTTTGTTCCATTATTCTTCCTATTTTAACACATTTTACGCTATCTCAACAAATGAATTGTTATTTCCATATCAAATAGGATGGCTAGTTTTTAATTCCACCTCCTTCCAGAGAAAAAACCACAACAAAAAGTCCATCCAAGATAAGCTCCACGACTGAATTGAACAAGGTCGTTCGTCCGTAGGGCGCTCCACCTTGCACAATTCAGTAGTTCCGATTTCCTTCTGGACTGTTCTTTTCTTTTGCGGTTTCTTTTCTCTTTCAGTCGGCTATTTGGGTTTTATGTTTTAGGTTCATAGCAGTACTTTGGCTAAAGCAGTGTCATTTTTCACATCACATCTAAAGTATAATTACTGTCTCCAGTTTCGACATCTTACTAGGAAAAACAGCCTGCTTGGCGGTTTCTTTTCTTTGTCTTTTGCCAGCTATTTGGTGACCCGCGATATCGGGTCATATATTTACAAAATCATACAAAAACACTATTAAAACAATTTGTTTTTAATTACTATTTTTTGTATCTTTATTAAGCACAAACAATTGATATACAGCTATTTAAACTTAAACCCCACATGCATTTCTACAACCATTATGATCTAGATGCAATCTCTGACAATTCTACCCATCAAGTACCAGAGGAAAGCTACCAGCCCATTTACCCTTGCGAAATTGAGTCTGTTACTAATGACCATTTCACGGTCATTGCTCTGGATACGATTGAAAGTCCCAAGCTGTTCATTAAAGCATTTGAAGCGCTTTGTGGGGTTCGATATGCCAAGCATCGAAAAAATAGAATTGATATTTTCCTGCATCATCCCACACAGTTTCCTACTGATTTCATTCAAGAATTCCATCGAACTTACGACCTCACTCAACAAGATGTTGAAATGAATAGTAAGTGTAAACTATATCCAGTACTTGGGCCATATCCCAAACAACGGAAGGAAGTTTTGAAAAATGCAAAAGAAGTACTCAAAGGAATTAACTTAAAAGCTACCGACAAAAATTTGCATCGTTACTACCGAAAAATCTATCGACTGCACGGACCCGAAATGCACCCCTACTTTGCGGGGCTCCTCATTGTCGATATGCTAAGGCTCAATCGTGATGTCCAGCCTATCGATCCTTTAACTCATAATGCCTTATCCTATACTTGAATTCTTTAACCCGTTGTTTCCCATTATGGCAACAACACCATTCATCTATATTTATGAAAAGTCAAAAGCATCTTTTGCCTAGCCTTGAAACTCATTTCATTGATTCCGAAACGGGAGAACTAGCCATCCAGTACCGAGACGGTTATCCCCGTACTTATCGCTTTGATGCCAGTCGCGGTTTGTTCAGCATCAATGGAGAAATCAACATTAGCAAAAAGGGACAAGCCCTTACTTTTATTCCGGTGGCCTTTCGCGTCTTTCGCGATAACATTCTAGGTTATGGTTTAAAAAAATGGGCAGAGTTTTTCTTTGTCAATGCCAATGGTCAAATGTGTAATTTACTCTTTCATGGTTACAGTGTCGAAAACCTAGAGAAAAGAACCAATGATTTGTACTACGATAATTTGGATTTATGCCAAGTCGTCCTAACAGCCACCCCAGTCGAACGCATCAAGCAAAGTGGAGAAGGAAAAGGCAACAAATATTTCATTGCCGAGTTCACTTACAAGCCCCTGGATAATCAAGCCATACAAGACATCTTGTTAATTGGTGATGGTTTAATTATTTGGAGAGCAGGTACACTCACCGGTGATGCACAAACCGAACTCTCGGTCAATTATCGCCCACCAATCCAACTACTCAATGGAAGTGGGACCATTGAAGAACCTGAGGCCCAAAAGACAAAACCTGAAACCGCCAACACCGATTCCGAAAAGAAAGCAAAAGCCGCTTAAAGTCCAAGCGACCTGTGGAAATTTGGCCGGAGGCTCCCTTCCGGTCGCTTTCCTTTTTTCCTTTCCCCTACCCTTTTTCAAACTATTTTCTCTACTACTTCGTTATTACTCAACAATTCAAATACATATTCGTATTGAATTGCTTTTGGATGCGGCATTCTGCATTCGCCCTACTAAATCCTTCTTAACTCAAGCCACAAAATCAACCATGAAATTATTACTGTTCCTCTCTTTTTTTGTAATAGATACACTACCAAGCGATAGCCTCCTTTTCGCCTCTCTCAACCAATTTCATCGCCTACAAACCCAAGCCCAGCTCAGCGAATACCAAGCCACGCAAAAAAACAAATGGCTCAAATACCTCCCTACTGTCGGACTAGCCTACACTCTTGACGGCCACCCTCGTCCTACGCTATCCTGGTCCTCTAGTCTTATTTACAACTCCCAACAAGACAAGATCAAACGCCAAGCAAAACAAACTTCAATACTCCAACAAAATCAACTCAAACTCCAAAAAGATCAACTTATTCTTTGTGAGCTTTTACAACAATACCAGTTCCTCGAAGAAGACATCAAACACGAAACTTACCTGCTCCATTTTGACCGACAACTATTCCAAGTCAAACAGGAACAAGCCAAGCACCTAGAAATCTCTCCCACCGAATTGGTCCAAGCCACTAAGCTCTTCCACCAAAAAGAATATCAACTCCTCAAAAAACAAAGATCCCTAAAAACCCTAAAAACTCAAATCCTAATCAAGGCTCACTATATCCCTCCACTCCAAAACAAAGCTAATGCATACTTCATGCACTAAGTGGCGAGAGGCCCGTCCATTTTAACTCTTTTGGCCTACACTGACAATAACAATGAAACGAATAAAAAAGGAACAAGTCCAAGCAATTGCCCTCACCTCAGGCTATCAAAAAAGAAAAGAAAAAGTTACCCCATGCCCAAGTACAAAACCACTCACCACACCCCAAGAAAGAGCATTAAAATTAAGACTAGGCTGCTTCATGTATTCACATCCGAAAAAATCTACCAAAACAACAAACTAAGCCTCCCATTACTCGCCAAACAACTACAAACCAACACCAAATACCTCTCCCAAGTCATCAATCAACATTACCACCAAAACTTCACCACCTTCATCAATACCCATCGCATCCAAGCCTTCCAACAAAAACTCCTTGACGGACAAGCCCAAAAACTCACCCTCTTTGGCCTCGCCCAAGAATGCGGATTTCACAACCGCTCCACCTTCTACCGAGCCTTTCGAAACCATACCGGACAAAGTCCCAAACAGTTTTTGCAAGAGCAGCAATAAGGAATTGTCCCAATTCCTGCCCTTCCTAGCATTTCAAAAGTAAAGCACTTATCTTTTGCCCTAATGGCATTCCCCTCCGTACCGCCATTGCTCTAAATTCAACATTATGCAACACTATTTTCTAACGTGCTTCCTTTGCCTATCACTCTCCCTCTCTGCCCAATTCAATGGACTCTTTCTCGACCAATCCCGTTGCATGGTTCAGACAACAACAAAGCAAGTCATTTCCAATTTCCCAAGCATCTATTCCAACCCTCAAGTCAATACTTTCCTCCAAACTTATTTACAAAAACATTATTCTGATGCCAGAGCA
>JBCCSR010000539.1:0-4663 GCA_039199865.1 Bacteroidota bacterium | reverse complement strand
TTTGCCAATACTTTTGAAGGATATCAGGAACAGATTCCACCAGATCCAAATGCACGAAGTGTGACGCATCAATACCGCATTCGAGATATCGAAATTAAGGCATGGAACGGCAGCACATGGGTGGATTATCATCCTTTTGAAGCAATGGCTAGTCCAGATGCTCTAGCTGCCTTGGGGGCCAATCCACCCGATTATTACTATGGTCAGTGGCAGCTGATGGGCAAAACGCACAATAAGATTCGCCTGTTGGCAGAAACGGCCTTCACTTTTATGCAGCAGGGGCAGCCCGGTTGGTATACCCCCCAGCAATTTGGCATTACCAGTGCCACTTTATTTTGCGAAACTCAATTGAGAGAGAAACATTGTTTGCGTTGGAGTGATATCGCCAGAAACACCATTTATGATGCAGGTCAATGGTATCAGATAGATGGTATCTTCTTCCGAGTGGTTAAAAAAGATGGGCAGGTGATTGATTGGAACAGTCACTTTGGAATTTCACGCTCTGTCGCCTTTAATGATGATGCTTACATGGAAATTGTTTTTTCCAAAGCCTGTGCCGAAGTAGATTTGAAGATGACCACTTTTACCAATGGGGCTGATCTAAAATTCTATTCCAGAAAAAGAGGAAACGGCGTAGATATTTACACCCTGGAAGAAACGCGAACCCTCAGCCGTTACGAATTGCTTACGGCGGTTCGTTATGATGATCCCGACAAACCTGTAAGCAAAGTAACGATTCATCCTCGTCATCCGGAAGATGCTGCAATCTACCAGATCAGAGTCAAGCTGGAAGATTTGTATCGACAATCGTACGAAAGCAAAGAACCAAGTCAAGAGGTTTTGGCAGAAATCAAAGATTGTGAAGCACAACTTGAGGAGCTGATCCGTAGGTATTGTGATGGAAAAGGTTTTAATATCGAAGACTTGGAAATTCTTCTGGAAGAATTGCTGGAACAAACAAAAGAATGTAAAGATCAACTAAGAGATTTGATCCTACAGCGTGATGAAGTTTGTGAACAAGCTGAACAAATCAGAGGTGATTTTGACAATTGCTTTCCTGCTGAGGCCACTGCTTTGAGCTACGAAATTTACAATGAAATTGACAATGATGGTCTCGATGAATACCGATTTAGAATCTGGGACAACGAAATTGGAGAAGTGATTCTCAGTAGTAGTACCCGTTATTATCGGGAAGAAGCTGCACGCGAGGAGATGTGGTTGGCGCTCAACTATGCCTTAGATGCTAAAGCCTATCAAAGAAAAACAACCAAAGACAAACGCTACTACTTCAATGTTGTAGATCCAAGTGGAGAAATTGTTGCCCGTCGAATTGAGTTTTTCAAATCGGCCAGGGCTCGGACCACGGCCATCAAACGATTGCATCGCTTATTGCATCAGGCCGTTTCGGGAGAACAAGTTGTCATGCCACCTATTCAGGAAAACATTGCTAACTGCCCCATTTGTTTGGACCATTTAGATTGCTGGTTGGCCTTTGGTAAACCACAAAGCATCAAGCCCATTAATCCCAAATTGGTTTTGCCTTCTGTCAATAAATGCAATACGTTTATTGACCAAATCCTTGAGGCCAAAGATGCCTTCTGTAAAGAGTATTCCAGACTCTATTATCAATTGTACCAATGCAATCTTCAGCTGGTCGAACAATGTGAACAGGATTGTCAGGATTTGATTGACCAAGTCA
Source organism: Bacteroidota bacterium (assembly GCA_039199865.1). Lineage (GTDB taxonomy): Bacteria > Bacteroidota > Bacteroidia > Chitinophagales > Saprospiraceae > JALZUU01. Next base: position 2,964 of record JBCCSR010000539.1, on the reverse strand, counting down.
ATGATTTGGAAAAAGAATGCGAGGAATTGGATGAATACATCAAGTGGATCAAACACATCATCAAACTCATTGGCAAAGGAGACACCTTAGAACCACCAAAAGGATGGTCATGTGTTACCTTAGTTCACGAAGTGTGCTGTTTGTCCCTCGAAGATCATCAATTCAACACCACTGTCCCAGGACAAGCTGCCCTGGAAGAAAGTTATCAGAATACAGTTGCCGCAGTAGAAAAGATGTTGAAACCGATTTGGCGACCTGATACGAAGTATTATGTTCGTCTAAATATTGAAGATGAAGTTTGGCAGGATCCCGCTAGCAAAACGCAGCATGATCGCAATTATTATTTCGGTTTTAGAACCGCAGGCCCCGTGGGTTATTTCCACAAAGACCCTCATGCCGATTACGTGGCCCCAGGAGACGATACGGATCAATACCCATTGACTTCTATGCGGCCCTATATTGACTATCAACGTTCTTATCCAAATGCAGATGGCAATTTGATTTTGGCCAAACCCCTGTTTTATGAGGATGCGAGAATACTAATGTTTTATGTCGATCGATACGTATATCATATGTTTGGTGACTGGCCCGCTTACAATGGCTTGGCAGCTTATGATGAAGCCCGATTGCAAGTCGTGGTCAAAGATCCCGTAGAAGGTACAACAGTTGAAAACCCTGCTCCACCAAATGTGGTCAACACTGATATCCCACAAGCCATCGAAAGTTGGCCCACCGATGATGATCCCAGAATTCCGGCAGATATTCGAGCTTTGCTCAATATCAGAAATCCGGAATTGCTCGATCCTGATTTTGTGGGAGGACATTGTTGGGTGTCAGGTGGCGATATGATCCGACCCGCTAGTGTATACACTGAAGTGACGCTCAATCATTTGAAACCGCTCAAATTGTATACGGCCCTTTTCAATAATTTGTATCGAGGAGGTTCCGAGCAAGTACATCGTTATGTCTTCCAGACTTCTCGTTATGCGGATTTTTCCACCCAGATCAATAGCTATCAATTAGACGATGGAAAAGGCAATACCAAGGATGCTATTTTCCAGGTTGACTTAGACCTTTCCAATGCATTGATTGATTTGGCCTATGATATTGTTGTCGATAATCCGAGTGCGGCACATCAGTCCCTCATTCCAATTTTTGCGGACCCATTTGATCGAATCTTAGAAGGCGCCTGGAAAATTCCACCATTGGATGCGGCCATTAGCACGGAGTTTAATATACTCAAACAAGAAGGTACCGGAAAAGTATTTGCCATCTGGATACGCAATCCCGAACCGTTCAATGATCCAAAAATACCCGAATCAGATTTGGCCAGAGGCATTAGTGTATTGAATGGTGCTCATCCGGATAACAATTACAAACTCCTCTATTCCAAAGATCGTTCACAGGCCATGATTATGAATACCAGTAAAAACATCACCAGTGCCAATCTAAACTTCCGATTCATTTACTTGGAATGGGATGGCAGCACCAGAAGCTACATCGATAAAGAAACCATCAATGTAGGCCCCATTAATTTATAATCATCGTTTGAAAAGAATTTGTTGACAACTAGTAAAAGTTCTCATTATGGCTAAGAAAAAATCTGCAAGACAAATTGTTCGCAGTTTCAATAAAGAAACAAGTAATAGGTCCCTTATTCAATCGCCTTATCTCTATTTGCAAACGACTGGTTCAGACGGAGCAGATGGGACTACTGATGGCTTTCATCTACGCTGGGATTATTTGCGCAATTTGGGAGCCACTCATTTGCCCAAAGGGAATCATGCCACTAGTACTTTGAATTTCAATCGTCAGGACGATTTTGTACGGCTCATGCGCTCTCGTTATGTCGAGCGCTTTCCAACAATTATTGATTTTGCCAACAAGGCTCCCGATATCGTTAACGATTCTCAAAGGTTTTGGATTTATCAAACGACAAATACCAATACCACCGTTTATATCCACTTCCGTAGCCCCAACAACTACGATGCAGCACGAGCTGCTTTCAATCCCTTTACCGATACCCTGGCATTTATTGAAAAATACGGCAATAATTTGATCGAGGCAGAAGTCAAAGACAAATTGTTTTTTGCCGCTGAAATGGAAGCCAATATTACGGGTCCTAATCAAGTAATGCGTGCAGAAGCTGTTTCTGTTTTGGAAAATTTACCCGTAACGGATCTTTTTGTGAGCTGTCGCAAAATGTTTACCAAAGACAATTGGTGCAAGGGAACGGAAAAACCCAAAGAAACAAAGAAGATAACTGTTGCTACCAGAAAGGCGGCCAAACTTCCCACAAGCACAACTCCACCTTGCTGTGCTGGCAAAACCAATTTAATTTTCAATGGCGACTTTGAAGAAGGACCAACGGGTTTTACAACGGATTATCAAATTGGTGGACAGGCAGCCCCTTCTCACCTTTGGGTCGATAGCAATGCTGCAATAATTAATAGTGGTTGGACTGGGGTTCCTTATACTGGTAAGCAGTTTCTAATCGTTGATGGTTCGACAAAAGAAAACACTTTGCTTTGGAAACAAACCGTCAAAGTTGATCCAGGGGAATGCTATTGCTTTTCCGGAGCTATTGCTACGCTCTTTGAAGTCAGTCCGGCAAAACTAGAGTTTATCTTCGAGAGCAATGATGGCTCGGAAAATTTTATTGTCAATGCCCCTGCCAATCCCGATTCTTGGGAGACTTTTGAATTTGAATGGACTGCCGGACCAGAGTCAACTTCTGTCGAGATTTGTATTTTCGATCGGAATCTGGCTTCACTTGGGAATGACTTTGGTTTAGATAATTTGTGGATGTGTAGAAAATCAGTTTGTTCACCAAGAATTGTTTCAGAAAATATTCGTTTTCTCCGCCTCGACGTCAATGACGGATATATTCGTAAAATTGAATTCGAAACCTACGAAGATTATATCAACAATGCAAAGTGATCATCAATCGTGGCCCACTTCGCA
>JBCCSR010000538.1:0-4663 GCA_039199865.1 Bacteroidota bacterium | reverse complement strand
CTAAAATCTTTGAACCAATTTACTATTGGCTAATACGTAAATACCACCTACCCTAGAAATGCCGTACTCACTGCAAACCCAAGCTGTACTGAACTGTATTCCTCATTTTACAGTGTGATCACTAAACTTGGCATATTGGCTCCTAATGCACTGTATAGTTGAGGAAAACAACCTACTTGACCCACATCAATCATATTTTTAGGTTGTATACTTCCAGTTCCACATTGGTCAAATTCTCCTTCTGCTAAATCACGCCTGAGAGCACATTGATCACAGGCCATAACCAACATTCCACGTTCTTTGGCTATCTTATTAAGTCGCTCTCCGGTTTCATTCCCTTTTCTAAGAACGTGGGCATTGTCGTCGAAAAAGAACATACCAACTACCTCTACTCCGTGAGTATTTTGCTCTAACTGCGGTAAAATCATGGTTGATAACTGGAAGGTAGAAGCCATGTTCGTTTTAAAAATGTAAGCTACTTTCATGATGAAATTTATTTGACTAATGATGAATATTATGGAAAGATTTTTATTGCAACAGTGTTGCAAATGTAATAAGGCAAGGCTATTAATGCAACCTTGTTGCAAAATGAAGTAGTATTTTCTATTTTTATATTGGCTGTGGGCTGTCATTAACCTTTAACTCATGCCTTCAAAAGGGAAAAAATTAAAGAAACTTACTCGAGTAATTTTGGTTATCCATCGTTATCTGGGATTCTGTCGATCTCTGCTCTTCCTTTTTTGGTTTCCGTTAGGCTTTGCGATGATGTACAAAAGACCTATTCCAGGCAACACCCGGTCTATCAGGTATTAACTAAGAGCCCTCGCCTTATTTAGAGGCTAAATCGATATGAAAATGCCAATCCTAGCCTTCTTGACGAGAAAATTGAGTTTGAAAAGATAAAATCCTCCCTGACGGGGAAGTGGGAGGCACAGAATGAGATAAGAAGGTACTTTTTGGCTTTCCTGCCTAAAAATTTTTATATCCTTCTAATAACAACATTACTTTGCTCAAGCTGGATGGCCGGTCAACTTTAGGCTAGACTGGTTCTTTTCCTCAATCCATTTTCTCGCATTCAAAAAAGCCATGATCCAAGGAGAAACTTCGTCTTTTCTCCCCTCGGGATAATTGGCCCAGTTCCACTGAAATATGGATCGTTCGATATGGGGCATGGTCACCAAATGACGACCATCTTGGCTACACATCATCGCGGTGTTGTAGGCGCTGCCATTGGGATTGGAGGGATAGGCTTCATAACCGTATTTGGCAACGATATTGTAATGATCTTCGGATAATGGCAAAAGAAACTTCCCTTCGCCGTGAGAAATCCATACGCCTAGTTGGACTCCCTCTAAATTAGACATCATCACAGCATTGTTGGCTTGAATCCTAACGGAGGTAAATGCACTTTCATGCTTGTGGCTATCGTTGAATCCCATCTTCGCAGCTGGCTCGTGATCAGGATTGATCAGATCCAATTCAAGAAACAGTTGACAACCATTGCAAATGCCAATCGATAAAACATCTTCTCGTTGAAAAAAGCGATCCAAGGTTGCCTTCGCTTTTTCATTATACAGAAAGGCGCCAGCCCATCCCTTGGCAGATCCCAGTACATCCGAATTGGAGAAACCGCCGACAGCTCCTAAAAACTGGATGTCTTCCAGGGTTTCCCGGCCACTGATCAAATCTGTCATGTGCACATCCTTGACGTCAAAGCCCGCTAAAAACATTGCATTGGCCAATTCTCTTTCGGAATTGCTGCCTTTCTCTCTCAGGATCGCCGCTTTAGGACGTACTTGATGGGAATCGGTTTGAGGACGCTTCCCGTCAAAATTCGCGGGAAACCGATACTGTAATGGCTGATGCTGGTATTGGTCGAAACGTACTTTTGCCAACCCACCAGCAGTTTGTTTTTGATCTAAAAGATAAGAAGTTTCATACCAAACATCACGTAAGCTAGGAACATCAAATTCGTGTACTTCTCCCCCATTCACTAGCTTTAAAAGTTGTCCCGCATGAGCATGGCCAATCTTTTGGAACGCAACCTGCGCAGCTCGCATTTGCGTTTCAAACAACTCCTCCTTGGCTTGAATCAACAAGGCACAATTTTCAGCAAACAATACTTTTACAGTATCCGATTCTTGTAGTGGACTCAGGTCAATTGTTGCGGCTAAATCAGGTTCTGCAAAACACATTTCCAGAAGGCTGGTGATCAATCCTCCTGAACCAATATCATGTCCAGCTAAGATAACATCTTGCCGAATTAGATGCTGAATGGTATTGAATATATTTTTAAAAGCGTCTCCATCCAACATCTGAGGTACTTGAGTGCCAATTCTATTTTGCGTTTGAGCAAAAGAGGAACCACCAAGTCCAAAACCATCTCGGGTTAGAGGGACATAATAAATGGCTCCAGCTGCTCTCCGCAGTACGGGCTCTACAATTCGATTGATGTCATCACAATGCCCAGCAGCTGAGATGATGACTGTTCCCGGTGCAAGAACTTCCTTGTCCTGATATTTTTGTTTCATCGATAAAGAATCCTTCCCCGTCGGAACGTTAATGCCCAAGGAAATAGCATACTCAGAAACAGCCTTTACCGCTTGATACAATCGCGCATCTTCTCCTTCGTTTCTACAAGGCCACATCCAATTTGCGGAAAGAGAGACGGCTTCCAATCCATTTTTTAATGGTGCCCAAATGATATTGCTCAAAGCCTCTCCAATGGACTGTTGTGCGCCCGCCATCGGATCGATAAGTGAACAAAGTGGTGCATGACCAATTGCCGTGGCAATTCCGTCCGCGCCATCGTAATCAAGGGCCATCACCCCACAATTGTTGAGTGGCAATTGGAGAGTACCGACACATTGTTGCTTGGCCACTTTTCCTCCCACACACCGATCTACCTTATTGGTTAACCAGTCTTTACACGCTACTGCCTCCAACCTTAGTACATCCTCTACGTAGCTTTGGATGTTGGATGAAGCGTAAGCCAAAGCCAGGTATTGACGATCTACCTTTTGATCATTCATGATCGTCTTGGGAGAGCTTCCAAACATATCGTCCAGCGCCAAGTCCATCGGCTTTTCAGAAGTATTTTCCGATGCAAAAGTAAAACGATGGTCACCTGTGATTTCTCCGACAACGTACATGGGAGATCTTTCGCGATCGGCAATTCTTTGTAGCAGTGGCAGGTCTTTTTCGGCAATCACCAAACCCATTCGCTCTTGCGACTCATTTCCAATCAGTTCTTTGGCAGACAAAGTTGGATCTCCTACCGGCAACTGATCCAAATGAATCAATCCTCCCGTTTCCTCCACCAATTCAGAAAGGCAATTGAGATGCCCTCCCGCTCCGTGATCATGGATTGAAACGATGGTATTGATCTCACTTTCTACCATTCCCCTTACTGCATTGGCTACCCGCTTTTGCATTTCGGGATTGGATCGTTGAATGGCATTGAGTTCGATTCCAGTACTAAATGCTCCAGTATCCGCAGAGGAAACGGCTGCCCCTCCCATTCCAATTCGGTAATTGTCTCCACCCAGGACAACCACTTTATCCCCTTTTTGCGGTTGATCTTTGATGGCCTGATTGGCTTTTCCGTAGCCAATTCCTCCAGCTAACATAATTACTTTATCAAAACCAATCATCCGTTCTCCTTCTTGGTGCTCGAAGGTAAGTACCGAACCAGCAATTAACGGCTGACCGAATTTATTTCCAAAGTCTGATGCCCCATTAGAGGCCTTGATCAAAATATCCATTGGGGTTTGGTACAACCACTTTCGTTCCTCCATTCCTTTTTCCCAGGGGCGATCCTCATTTAGACGGGAATAGGCCGTCATATAAACAGCAGTACCCGCCAATGGAAGCGCTCCTTTCCCACCCGCTAAGCGATCTCGAATCTCTCCTCCCGATCCGGTTGCAGCACCATTAAAGGGCTCGACGGTAGTAGGAAAATTATGGGTTTCCGCTTTTAAAGAAATAACCGATTCAAAATTTTGTTTTTCGTAGTAATCGGGGCGATCTGCTTGCTTGGGAGCAAATTGTACCACCTCGGGCCCTTTTAAAAAGGCTACATTGTCTTTATAAGCAGAGACGATGCCGTTGGGATGTACTTTGGCTGTTTCCTTAATGAGTTTAAACAGGGTGCTGGGCTGTTCTTCTCCATCAATGATAAAAGTTCCATTAAAAATTTTATGGCGACAGTGTTCACTATTGACTTGAGAAAAACCAAACACTTCCGAGTCGGTCAATTTCCGTCCAATCCGATGGGAAACAGCATCTAGGTAGGCGATTTCTTCGTCACTTAATGCCAAACCTTCGGCTTCATTGTAAGCTGCTATATCATTGATTTCAAGTATTTTTTCTGGGTTAACCTCAACCTTGAAAACAGCTTGATCCAGATGAGTAAAATGTTGGGACAGCATTGGATCAAATTCCGGATGGTTGGATTGGGCTGCCACAAATTTTTCGATTCGTTGGATGCCTTCGATCGCCATATTTTGGGTGATTTCGACGGCATTGGTACTCCAAGGACTAATCATTGCAGCACGAGGCCCGATAAATTCGGCATCAATGGAATGGCCATCAATCAAAGCTTGGTTTCCAAATAACCAATTGAGTTTATCAATAGACACGGCAGTCAGCGGCGTCTTTACCT
>JBCCSR010000537.1:0-4665 GCA_039199865.1 Bacteroidota bacterium | reverse complement strand
GTAGAGGGAGAGGAATGGCCTTCCTCGAATAACAATTTCTTTTCAGCGATAGACAACAAAACCTTTTATTATACCACGATGCAGCGAGGCAATAAGTCGATCAAATTGTATGAAACGCAATACCTCAACGGAACGTTTACTAACCCAGTAGAGATCAAAGGATTGTTTACCGACGAGAAGTATTGGATTTACTCACCAGTGGTTTCACCGGATGGAAAATATTTGATCTTTAATTCTTTTGGCGCGCCGGGAGGCAGTGGAGGGGAAGACCTCTTTGTGGCGCAAAAAACGGAGTACGGATGGAGCCAAGCCAAGCCGCTGGGCAATAAAGTCAATTCCAAAAATGAAGAGGGGAGTCCGCGTTTTTCCAGAGATGGAAGGTACTTTTTCTTTTCCAGAGCGGAAAATCTGGGAAATGACGAATACAGTGAATGGAGCATTTTTTTCATCGAAACTGCGTTTTTGGAATTGGACCAACTGTTTCAAGAAAAGAAAAAAGAAGCGAAATAAAGCCGCCCACTCCGCTTTAAATGCTTAGCTTTACTGGCCATAATTTCATACAATATGTACCATCAAAAACTAAAGGCCAGTTATTTCAATCGCTTGAGCCAAGGGCATTTTCCCGGATTACTGGGCATCACCATCACGCATCTTGAAGAGGGAAAGCTACAGGCAAAGATGTCGATCAAGAAAGACTTTTTTGCTCCGAATGGATACTTGCACGCAGGAAGTTTGGTGACCCTAGCAGATACGGTTGCGGGCTATGCGACCGTTGCCCATTTACCCGAGAAGGGGGAGTCATTTACCACTCTGGAATTGAAAAGTAATTTTCTCGGAGCAGCAAAGGAAGGGACTTTACTTTGCGAATGTACTGCCGAACATTTGGGACGTACCACTCAGGTTTGGCGAGCTGAAGTAAGGCATGAACAGACCGATAAGCGAATAGCAATATTTTCTTGTACTCAATTGATCTTGTATTGAGTACGAGCTGCGCTCTTTAGTAGATCAATTGTTATGTATTTGCTAGTTCGGTGGTGTATGTTGCAGTTTGTTGATAAATAACGCCAAAACCACTAATGGAAAGCGACGTTGGCATCGTCTTTAGATTGAATTGCTCAACACAAAAGAATGCTAACCACGAAAAAAATAGTGCTACAAAAACGACCATGCCTCCTTCTAGTTTTCGTTTTGTTTTCCCTTTCCCTTGAGGCCCAACAATTCTACTATAGATTGGCTCACTATCGAAAACAATTCATCTCCGTGTAGCAATATGGATGAAATCATCACCTCAGAATGTAATTTTACCATTAGCGAGTGTACCACGAGTAGTACGTCAACCAATTTTGAGTTTCCAATCAAGCGATATCCCAATCCAGCAAATGACTTTTTGAATATCGAGAACCATAGCGATTTTGAAATTGATCGGTTGATCCTCTACAACTCCATGGGGCAAAGGGGTCTTCAGGAGAATACCAGGACTGGATCTTTACGGCTTGGAGCTCTTTCTGCTGGATTTTATATCCTCGAAGTGATTGGAGATGGTCATCGTCAACTGCATAAGCTGATGATTCAACGTTAAGGCAAAATGGATTGGTCCTCTGCCAGATTAAGTGTATCTTCACAGCGTAGTTCATCACAAACGCGTTCGATCAATTGAGACATTACTGATTCCAAATATTTGTTGAATCCAAAAATCGAATCATGAAAAACGCTTTTCCTTTAATGGCATTCTTATTTTTGAGTCTCCCACTCTACAGTCAATCCTTTGAAAGTATCGTACAAGCGGAATTTAAGTCGGAGGAGGACTATCAAAAACAAGAACCCTCTGTTTTATTTTGTGCCAATTACATGTTGGATCATCCATTGATCGAAGAAGACATCAAACGGCAGGCTTCCATTCAGTTTATTCTGTTATGGATGGAAGGAACACCTGATCATACTTTTAGTTTGGGTGAAGAATTTATGACCTTGACCAATAATGATATTAACCTGACTGGTATGTATTTGGCGGCATTGGCAAAGACGGCCATTGAGGGAAAGGGAAATTTAAACGATGAGCAGTTGAAGTCCAAGAGCCAAGATTTGTTTATTGACTATTGTGCCAATAAAGAAAACAAAGTCAAAAAACACAAAGCCATCAAGAAATTGATAAAAGAAAAAAACAAAAAGGAGGATTGAAAGATGACCTTCTGTTCTCCTTAAATTTTGTTGTCCTCCCAAACAGAAAAGCGCATTGAGGTGTTCGGATGAGGTGTAGGTTATTTTACTAACGCTATTCATCGAAATTCAAATCATAATGGGAAAAAAGATTCGTCTTTCAATGCTCCTCCTTTTCTTTATCGTCAATGTCGTTCAATTGAATGGACAAATTGCATTGCCTGATCCGCCGGTCAACGCCTTCCTGGCAGACTCTCCTTGGCCCATTTATCACAGAAATAATTATGCTCAATCCTCTACCAATTTTAAAGGACCTCTTGTCGGAGATAGCCTAAGAACCGTTTACAAGGGAGACATTTCGGGGGGAACTTCTCCTTGGGTCTATCTTTCTGAATATTACTCCAATGGGGAGAGAGCCTTGCTTTATTCAAATGCAACTTTTGTTTTTAAACTAGTAGATACCGGGGAGAAAATCATTACGGCAGATAGTTTGAGGATCGATTTTGACTTCTTTCAAAGTTTTGGCTGGAATTTCCTTTTGGCAAAAAATAAGATCTGGTTTACCTATGATCCCAAGTACGATCCGACCGACAATAAAACGACTCGATTGTTCAAACTGACGGATGCCGATACCAGCGATGTGTATTCCGAAATTATCGTGTTGGATACTTTTGATTTTGGAGATTATGGCATCAATCGGGTACAACATTACAGTTTGAACTACGATGGACAAATTGTATTCAACAGCGACAACAACACCGAAGAGGGCTACGGAACAGTGGGCGTGGTTACGCAAGACTTTGAATTGTTGGATACCCTTAGATTCAGTACAACTGCCGATGAAATCACCAATCACAATGCCTTTCCCATTGACGAAAACAACTCTTTTTACATTACCACCACCAAAAGGCTCCTCAAATTCGATTGGGATGGACAAGAGCTGTCTATCGACTGGGAGGCCCCCTACAACTTTGTTGGAGATGGCCCCGTAGGAACCTTTGCCGAAGGCAGTGGAACTACCCCCACCTTGCTGGGGTGGGGGGAAGGAAACGACCAACTCGTTGTGATGTCTGACGGACATGCCAAGAACAATTTGCTTGCTTTTTGGAGAACACTTCCCGATGATTGGCAAGGAATTCCCGGGATGGACATCCACTTTGCCGATTCCATTCAATTGCCAGCGGCAGCCACCTTTAGCGATCAGTTTCAGTCTATTGAAAATTCGCCAACTGCTTATGGATACGATATTGCCATCGCTCAGTTCAATGGTTTTTTGGGCTATGATTGTGAAAACTTCAAAGGTGTACAGAAAGTTCGTTGGGATACTACGGCCAATCAATTCAGCATTGATTGGGTGAACGATCAGATCAATATGAATGGGGTCTTGACCTACAGTCAAGGCGCCAATACGGTTTACTGTAGTGGAAAAGAAGCAGATTGTAATTACTATTATTATGGTTTGGACTGGGAGACCGGAGCGATCAACTTTAGATATCTGTTGGGACCCGAGGGAAATTTCTTTAATGATCCATTCTATGATCCTGGAAGCAACAATGTCATTGATGAGCATGGAAATATTTATTTTCCTGGTGCAGGCTCCCTGGTTAAAGTGGAGATACTGGAAAGGAGTACGAGTACTCTTGATCCAACTTTAGCAGCAGCAATTGCCCTTTTTCCAAATCCTACCGATGGGCACCTGGAAATCAGTACCGATTTAGCAATACTCGAACTTTCCCTCCATGATATCCAAGGGCAAACCCTACTTCGTTCGGCCCCCTTTTCGCTAAATCACATTGTTCTTTCTGATTTGGCCAATGGCATCTACTTTCTGCGCTTGGTAACGGAGAGCGGAACTTTCGTAAAAAAAGTGCTCAAACACTAAGGTGTCTTTACAAAATCGTATCTTACCCAACTCGTAATTGTAAACGCATTTGCTCAGCATGGAACTATTGGATTTCTACAAAACAGTCAATGAAAAAATTGAGGAAGGAAAACTTCAAGAACTGGAAGCATTGAATCCTCCCAAACCCGAATACTTCAATTGGGTAGAAGATATTTTTTATCCGTTAAACGTAGCGATACATGGCGACTCGCCCGCCTTGATTTGGAAATATCAGACCGCGATGGAAACCTTTGATTTTGCTACGGTATTTCGTCGCTGCAATCAGCTGGTCAACTTTTTGCGAAAGCATCAAATTGAACAAGGAGCCATTCTCTACACCATGTTGCCCCTAATTCCGGAAAATTGGTTTAGCTTTTTGGCGGGAATCAAGGGAGGCTTTATCATTATGCCCACTGCGACTAACTTGGTGAAAAAAGATTTGGCCTATCGTTTTGAAAGCCTTTTTCCAGATGTCATCATTGCCCATGCTCATTTTACTGAGGAAATCGATCAGGCCGAAAAGAATGCGGAGCAAAAGATCAAATTAAAACTTTGTGTTGGAGGACAAAGGGAGGGTTGGTTGTCTTTCGACGACATTTTAAAAGAAGCGACTCACTCTGAAGCGG
>JBCCSR010000536.1:0-4670 GCA_039199865.1 Bacteroidota bacterium | reverse complement strand
TTGATTTTCTATTGCTTTGATGTCGTCTCTGATGATGCATTGTACGGTGTGGGTTAATGATCCTTTGGGAGTATACAAAGGAAGTTTAGAAGATGCCAATGTACCAAATCGTTGAATCAACTTAAAATGATCAGATAGCAAGACGTAAGTTAGGTTTTGAATGCCTACTTGTAGAACATGGTTGTCATACTTCCGGATGCGGTATTCGTCAATACGAGCACAGGTGTAGAAGGATTGTTTTGTTTTTTGAAGGTCATTCTTTTCAAAGAAGTGATATAGAGCTTTTCGTTCAAAATAGTACCAAAATGATCCTAGACTCCGTTTTCTGGATTCATGATCTTGGATATATCCTTTCCTTTTTGCTATTCGTTCAATATCTTGATCATACAATTCTGATAAGGAGTATCTTTCCATGTAAGTTAGTTTACAGATTATTAATGTAGTTTAAACATTTGATGATGTACAACACTTTTGTGTCAATAGCTTTCTAAAACGGTAATTACGATTTCCCCTGTTGACTTGTCTACTACTGTTACAATTTTAGTTAGATTGCCATTATCTAAGGCGATTTGAATAGTTTCTGCTATATTAGACAAATGGGGAATTGGTTCCATATTGCCGATAACATACTCAATCCAGGCATCACTCATTTGCGAGGGCAGTCCTGTATTCGGATTGGGAGGATTGAGCCTGATTACATCATCCGTTAATTGTTTGGCTTCATTGATAATTACTACTCCATCTGCTTGTACAATCACATTGTCAAAGCCGTTGCCACTACCATATTGTACATCTATTCCGCTAAATACGGTTGCTTCATCATAAATTTCTTGATACAAGAGATGACTTAATTGTTCGGTATTTTGAGCAGCTTGATTACCATTCTGAATCTGTATAACCAAATCATGCATTTCTCCTTCCCCTGGTCCTCGGAGTCGCATCCCATTTTCAGCAATTGCACCTTTACCAATATACGTATGATTGACATTGCTCGGCGTAACCCTAGTCGCATTCGCCAAATCACTAGCATCGATCAATCGCCATCCATTGGGTGTACGCATATCAATCAATGGAATTTCCACAATATCGTCAAAATCATCCACTTCGTCAATGATGTGTTCGGAGCGGGAGGAAACTTGGGCGGCTACCTCGTCCAAATCATCGATCAATTCCATGCGATTGTTGGTCCAGCGGCTGGACCAGCCTTGGTCAAATAGGCCTTTGAGTCGGGTTAAAGCTCCATCGAATAAATTGGAAAGGACGCGGACGACTTTGAGGGCTTTGAAGCCATCTCTGACTTTTTTAAAAACATTGAGAATGGATTTGCTGACTTTACCGATGGGGACTATGCCAAGTAGAGCGGACGTGATCTCTAAACCTGCATCGGTATAATTGCCCTGGTGCAAGGCCATTAGGGTGTTTTTGAAGGCCAGAAATTCACTGACAATGGGAATGAATTCCGGTCCTAAATCAATGATCAAGTCCTTGATGATGTAGGCCAGAGCTTCCCATTCTTCTTCGGTCTGTGGGAGGTGATCGAGTTGTTCGCTGAGGAATTGGTTGATTTGTTGAGGCAGCTCTTGGAGTGCTACCACACTATATTTGATGGCTAAAGCACTAGCAATGGTGAGGTATTTTAGTTGCTGGTAGCTGCTAAGTTCATTGTGGTCTAAGCCATGGGCTCTTAAAACTTCAAAATATTGCTTGACGACGATTAAAGTCCATTGAGTCGCGGTCAGTGGATGTCCAACCGCTTGTTGGGGATAAAAGGAGTGGAGGACATTCTGTAAGCTGGGGCTGTTGGGGGTATTGATTTGTTCCACTAAGTCTTGATGAAGAAGGTCAACGGCTAAACTTAACCCTTGAAATGTTTCTGGGAATAAAACTCCATTGACCTCTTTTAAAGCTTGATCATCAAGCACTTCCTCCAAAGTACTGACCGCGACTGGATCGAGTAGGAGTACATTTTCTTCCAAATCATTGATGCCTACGCCTTGATCTTTGAGTTGTTGGATTCGTAACCACAACAACTCAAAAGCCTTAAAGGACAAATCCGTCTGCTCAATTAACTCCACATACTTAAGGATCATCTCCACCTCCGCGCCATGATTGATGCGATGCGCAATCTGAGCCAGCAAACCCGGATACTGTTGATCCGCGGCGACCATATCGGTGATTTGGGAGTCGTCGAAGAGATTGGAATTGAAAATGACTTGGATGGTACCACAATTGGTGGCAAGGTAGTCGAGACTAACACCCAGTTGTTGTAGAGCTTCCAAATCCTGTGGCGTTCCTTCATTGCTGATGGCATCGTCGTACTGGGCGCAGATGTCCATGAGGGTATTGGGATTGTTGAGTGGGTCATTGTTATTGCCCGAAGAGCCACCCCCGCCATTGCCGGGGAAAATGCCAGGAGATCCAATGACTCCTCCAATGGAACTGCTTCCTCCAAAGGGATCGGTGTATCCATAACTGTGCCCAGAACAAACATTAATGGTGACGGTGACCCATGTGTTACAGCAATCGTCCGTTCTGGTATCGCCTCCACCAGATAGCGCAACATCACAGGGTTTGACACAAATACTCACCGTACGGATACAGCCTCTGGGAATAGCGACGTCCCATTCTTCTCCAATCTCTAGATCTCCTTTTTCGGTAAGCCAGTCGGTAAAGGATAGATCTTTGGTTCCGAAGAGCCATTGATCAAAATGGAGGTAAGCGGCAATATGAAACCGAAGATCGGGACGCTCTCCAGCGTTGGGGAGCGTCAGCGTGGAGTCCAGAGTAAGACGATCCACCATGGTAAAATACCAGTCTCCACTCCCGAGTGGAAGCGCCATCAAATAAGCGGAAATGTGATTTTGATCCAAGCGAACAAAAGGGGTCAATAAAGCAACCTCTCCCGAACCCTCTAAATCTTCTAATCGATCAGATTCATTCCAAACGGGATAGCCGTATTGCTGAATCAGGGTAGGTACAATGCTCAGTGCTTGATGCTCAAAGAGAATATGTTGATAAACGGAATCAATGAGATCGGTCCGATCATCGCGCGTAGCGATGGAGGGTAAAATATCGGGATGATGGGTGGTGATGAAATTGCGGGTAAAGAAGTTTTGTTCCGCTTGGGTAGATAGTTTTGCAATGGCTTGTTCTAGTCGGTCTGTTTGGGTGAGGAGTTCAGGGGGATTTTCTTTTTTACAGGCAAAGAATAACAACAGGAAGAAAAAGAGGAGCTGTATTTTGTGTTTCATAAGGTATATTTTTAGAAGGTTGATCAGAGTGAAGTCAGGACAATTAACAGAATTTAGATTTATTATTGTATATTAGTAGTTGAAACAAACATCTAGTGCAAAAATAGGGAAGCGCCCAACCCGATTGCGGGCACTCCCCTTTAGCACTCTCAGTAAAACTTTAATGGGGTAGCATTGACCTTCCCTAGTCCCAAAAGAAGGGAATGATCCATTTGTCTTTGTCGGAGCTACAGTTTCCTAGGACTGTTCCTAGTCTGAGCCTAGTCTAACCGAAAGCACTGGCCTTGAAATCACTCATTTGTTTCTTTTGGTTGAGAGGAGAGAATGCCAGTTTCTACTGGCATTACTCCCAATCACTCTCGACAACAGGTGAAAAAATCAGGTCTATTGTCTGGTTTAATATTTTCCCTCTTTGCCTCTTATTTATTTGATGTTAATGGTTGAGCATATAACCTGCCTCCTTCGAAAAGGAGACAGGCCTGAAAATAGGTTTCCAAGTGGCAGGCAAAACGCATTCATCGGTAGTCATTACTCAGACCTCTGCACCGCAAGCCATTGATAAACCTAATCGTTAGATCAAGAATCGTTTTTGACACTATGATTAGCGTTTAGATCATCGGGCGCAATATGTTGGCGTCATCAAAAAAAATGTAGCTATTTTGACGAAATCGATCTGAAACCTAACATTCAGTATCAAGCACTTTGAAGGACTTTCCCTCAAACGTATAATTTTAGAAGCGTTCGATCAGATCAAATGAATTGATTGATTGGATAGTTTGGTGCATCGGATTTGATGCCGATAAAGGAATGGGTAATGACTGTTTAATTATGACGGCAAGATAGGTAAAATCCCTGAAACTCACAACTATTAGCCGTGAGTTATCAGGGAAAGACTTGGAGCTTTAGGAGGTTTGAGTAATGACTACACTAGGGTGATGTCTCCAATAATGATCGCGCTCGTAGTTCCTCCTTTGACTCTTTTTTGTTCTTCTTTTGATAAGAGATTGATACTTCTTTTATCAATGATTTGAAGTAATAACATAAGAGCGTTTTTTTGAGTGAAATAATATTGTAAAGTACTTGAAAATAGAAGGTGACTCCTTGCCAAATAAATTTGTATTTACTTACCGCTAAAATCTTTGTTAGTGGTTAATCGTGAAATCGTTTGTTTGATGTTCAGTAAATTGTTAAATTCATGTAATGAAGAGTTTACGTGCTTATATTTCCAATATAGATCCACAGCTACTAAGCCATATGAGTGGTAAAGTAGGTGAGTTTATTCACGCATTTCAGCAACAGAATTTTGTCTCTGAAGAGGCTTTTGTTCAATACATTTGTGGAGGAAAATACTCAAGAAAGTATTATGATAATCTGAAATATCGTGCGCTCAAACTGTTACAAGCATTAGCTTTGGTGAGT
>JBCCSR010000535.1:0-4674 GCA_039199865.1 Bacteroidota bacterium | reverse complement strand
TTTGGGTGAGGCCCAAACGCTGGAGTTGCTGAATTTCTTCCTTCGAAATCGAATCCTCAGACCTTTGGATAATGATCAGTTCGAATTAACTCATGATAGTATTGCATACAAACTTTTCAAAACAAATTCTATTGGTGTCCCGATGCCCAATTTGAATTTTGAGAATAGTCAAATTCCAGATAATCCATTCCTGAAATTTCAACCATATCCTGAAGATATGGCGGCTATTTTTTATGGTCGGGAAGAAGAAATTAAGGAACTTTTCGATATGGTGGTCAATGATACGGAAGTAC
This sequence comes from Bacteroidota bacterium, assembly GCA_039199865.1. Taxonomy (GTDB): domain Bacteria; phylum Bacteroidota; class Bacteroidia; order Chitinophagales; family Saprospiraceae; genus JALZUU01. Next base: position 4,381 of record JBCCSR010000535.1, on the reverse strand, counting down.
GGACTACTTTAGTTTTTGGCCCACTTGGTGTAGGAAAAACTTCTTTAATCCAGGCGGGATTAATACCGCGCCTGGAGCAACTATTCCATGTAGCCAAAATTCACTTCAACAGAGAGTTTTTTGAAAGCGCTTTAATGGAGCAAATGCTTAATGCAGATCCGGTTGATGATGAAGTTTCTTTATTGCTAGAAGCAGCTTATCGCTGGCATAAAGAAAAACCTAGTACGGAAGAGCGCAAGGTTGTTATCTTTGACCAATTTGAAGAACTCTTCATTTGGATTGATGAGCACGATTGCTTAGTCCATTTTTATAATCATATGAAACTGCTCCTGAATGGCCGATGGAATGTAGATTTGGTCATTGTAGTGCGCGATGAGTTTTTTGCTCAGTTACAAGATCTGGAATTTTATCTTCCAGGCATTCTTGATGAGCAAATGCGCGTCAAACACATCAATCATGACGCTGCCAAAGACATTATCCGCAATGCCATCGATAAAGTCAATATAAAAGTAGAAAGTGATGATGTCCTGGAACGGATTATCCAAACTGTAGAAGAAGAGGATGGAAGAGTCAATCTGACTTATTTACAATTATACATGGATAAACTCTATCGAAGTGTTGTCTGATTTGTTTGTTGATTTGGTGGTATAGTGATTTTTTGATCAAACCACAAAACCAACCAACTACAAAACCACGAAACAAAAAATGCTGGAAAAAAAGATTACATTAAACCTGCTCGATAACCTCGTCCCAACCGGGAACGTGGTGGATGATCTATTGGATCAGGAGATGCAGGAGATTGATAATCTTTATGCCAAAGCATACGATGGCCTGAGTACTAAAATCCTATCGCTTTTTACCCAGAATGGGAAACGTATGCAGTTGTCTGGCGATGAAATTGTCCAGGAATTGGCCGAAAAGCGCAACATTAAAGAGGATGTCGTTTGGGAAATACTAGACCGCATGAAGCAGTCTGGACTCGTCATTTGTACCAGCGAGGATCGCTATGAACTTGCCAATAATACCTTAGCATCTAGAGTCGAAAAAAAGGTTGAAGCAGAGAACTCTCTCCTCCGCAACATGCGCGTGGTTATTCGAGACCACATGAGCAGTAATGAGTTGTTGGATCGTCAATACCTTGAGCACATTGCGCCGTTTATTGCCAGGTTAGAGTTGGATCGGGAGCAGCAGCTTTTTGTTAAAAAATCGGAAGAAGCCATTGAAAAAAGGCGGCGCCGCCGCCGGACTTTGATGTTGTTAGGGGTACTATTTTTATTGGGCATGACTACAGTGACGACCTATCTAGCCAAAAGAAATCAGGGACTTTTTGAGGATGCTGATGCGAGAAGAATTAGGTTGTTAGAAAGTGAAAAAGAGCTAAATGAAACGATTAAAGAACTGAGAGAGAGTCGATCGGAATTAAATGAAAAAATGATAGAGCTTGAAAATGCTAATTTGGATTTAATAAAGGAAAAGGATAAAGTTGATTCTGCTTTAGATGCAGCTATAAGGGCTAGAATGGCATTAAGATTTGCTAATGATAGCATAGCACGTATCAATAGACGTCTAAGTAACTCCAAGTATGATCTTGAACGAGCACTAGCAAAAGCTGAAGATGCAGAAAGAGTAGCCAATATCCAAAGAGATTCTGCTCAACAAGCTCGCGAACAAGCTCTAAAAGAAAAGCGACAATCAGACTTGCTGGCCATCTCTATTAATGCAGCGGTGCGTTCCCAGAGCATCACAGAAGCAGATTTACAGTCTTTAATCTCTAAACAGGCTTATGAATTGTATTTAGAATACACCTTGAATAGTGAGGAGCAAATGGATCCGGAGGGTAACCATCCTTATATCTTTGATGCCTTGCGGCAAAGTCTACGCAATTTAGCGCCGGACATTCCACAATCCATTAAAGCACACGATGGAAGCATCAATGATATCTTAATGGCACCAGACGGCCGGAGTTTCTTCACCGCGGGGAGTGATGGTCGAATTAAACGCTGGGAAGTGGATCGATGGAATCGAATCGGAGCTCCCGAAACGCAGGCAGAAGCCCTGCTCGGAGTTGATTCAGACATTATTTACGAGAGTCTGAGTTTGAGTGAAAACAAGAACAACCTTTTGATTGCCGGGCAGCACAACATACTCCAATTGTACAATTTTCCAGAAGGATTTATAAAAGAAAACTTCCTTTTACCCAACTCCTTTAGGCAAAATGATAAAGTCTATGTAACCGCTTTCAAAGATTCAGCAGACAGCACCGAAGCTATGGCGATTAGTAAGGATTGGTATTATACTACACCAGGAGCTTTATCTTCTAAGTCTATTCTCATTACAGACTTTTTTGAAAAAAGAAAGATGTCTTCGAGAGCCAATACTTCTGTGAAAATTAATGACAAAGTTTACGGACTTACAGCTCAAACACTCTATGAACAAGGCCGATTATTTATACAGCTGCAAGTGATGAATAAAGGTGTTGGGAACATTCAGGAAATTAACTTTGACCAGAAATCAAACTATGGTGATGCCGTTGCATTGGGCGCACAACAAAGTGGTAATAATGGCATTATTGCCATTGGTCTGGAAAACGGTCACCTGATCGTTGGGAAGGCTGATTTGTTGGGAGATCCGATTTGGAGGGACCAACAAGCAGGCATTTTGACCTTTAAACCACACAAGGCTGCTATCAGCGATATTGTATTTAGTCAAAATGGAACTTATATGGCCGTTGCCAGTTATGACGGTACCGTTTCGATTTGGGATTTGCGTTACTTCCTAAATGCAACTTACCAGCCACTAATCATTGATGATTACCGGAATTGGGTAAAATCATTGGCCTTCTCAAAAGATGATCGTTTACTTATTGCCGGGACACAAGATGGTCGCTTGCATTTTTGGAATATCCATTCCCCCGATTATGCCGACTTCCTTTGTGAACGTCTAGAAGAACAATTGGACTTCCCCAACTTTGACCGTATTGATGACAAGACCTGGAGACAATTTTTTGGTACCAACATAAAAAAGGATGACAAAATCTGCCGCTAGATTCCGACAATTACTATTGAGCATCATTTGCTTGGGAGCGTCTTTTAGCTTATCCGCCCAATTTTACCAAACTGAATGTTCCGAACGCTACGAAATTGCCCAGCAATTGTACCGGGCAGGTCGGCTCAATTTGGTAATTGATACCTTGCAATCATGTCTTGACATCCGAGATGCACGACGATTGGATATTCTCAGCTTATCAGCAGCTACCTATAAATTCCTCGATGAAACTGAACTGGCCAAGCAGCAATTGTTGAAGCTATTCGACTTGAATCCCTTCTACCAGTTGGATCGATCGATACCAGAATTGAGGTATTTAGAAAATGAATTGGTCATATATCCCAAGCGAGAAATCAATGTCAAAGCCGGCGTTTATATCTTGAACCGTCCGATTATAACCCAGAAAAACAACCTTGAAGGTATCGAAATTGTTGATGAATCCTTTGGCTTAAACAATGGAGATGCCCTGGCCGTCTTTGGGGAGGTGACCTATGGCCGTAGTTTGTGGCCAGAAGGACCCTACTTAAATTTTGGAGTAGGAATCTCTAATTATTCCTTTCGGTACAGCGGAATTTATGAAAACGTTTTAAATCCAAATGGAGAATCGGATCGGGCGGAAGTAAGTTTTCGAGAGCGTCATTGGTGGGTCCATCTACCTGTTTATCTAAAACACTATTTTGTCCTACCCGGATCAAGTCTTCGAAAACAAATATTCATTCCCTACGCCTACGGAGGTTTTTCTTTGGATTTTATGAGGGGACCTTCTGCAGAGTGGACCGATGCCACAGTCATCTACAACAATTACAATGAAGGGCAAACCTTAAGTCTTGATGAATTATCCATCGAAGAACTGCGGCGCGGATTTAATACCTCTTTGATGTTGGGTGGCGGTATCAAAGCACGCTCGGGTGTACATACGTTCTTTGTAGAATTGGGATACGCTCAAATGCTCCGCAATTTAGCAAAAGACCCTAGTAACGGTAGTGACATTGATGATGTGATCAGCCAGCAATGGCATTATGCAGACAATGGATTTCAGTTGGCTAATATTTCTCTAACTATTGGGTATTCTCGTTTCTTCTTTAATGCCGAGAAGAGAAAATAAGTGTAGGTCATGGATGAAAAGGAAAATGCTGATAAATTGCTCCATAGCATAACCTTAAGGGCAGGTTTCACAAGCTATAAATTTATTCCCTATCCATTCGTTATTTCAACCAATAATTTTAATCCTAAACTCGAGTTTTATCCCAATCATATCTCCTTTAGAGGTGGTTTTTACTCCAGAAAGCTCGCTTATCGCGATATAGATCAAATTGATATTCGGATCCACAGTAAA
>JBCCSR010000534.1:0-4674 GCA_039199865.1 Bacteroidota bacterium | reverse complement strand
TAGTAATTTTGTATCTTACTGTTGCCATTCATGGGAGTAGAATGACCATCTATGGTTGATGAGGGGCATTTCATGGATTCTTCTATCCTGTCTGGTCTTTTTTGCATAGATTGAATTTGTTTTCATCAGTTCAGCCATTTTATGAAATATTTTGCAGGATATAATCGGACGACTTTTATTGGGTTTTGGGGATTGGTCTTTCTGGCTACTTTAATTTCTTTTGTTGCGGAATACGATACTCCTTTTGGACTATCTTTTATTGGGAGTGCGGTCATTACCCTGGTGTTGAGTGGTATTGCTTATGTCTTTATTCACTTTGCGCTCCCTTTGGCCCAAAAAAAACAATGGCTTTTAATTGGACTGGTTTCTGTTTTTTTGTTTTCCATAAGTGTAGCAATAGAGTACTTGGTCATTGATTGGATTTATGGAGGCAGCTTATTGATTTACTATTCTCCCTGGCAATTCATTCTTTCTTGTCTTCCGATCAATGTCTTTGTCGTGTCCGTTAGTGTCTTGTTGTTTTTTTACGGTAGAGGCTGGATGAAAGCCGTACAGGATCAAGCGGATTTGAAAAGTGAAAAATTGTCTACCGAACTGAATTTACTCAAGGCCCAAATCAATCCTCACTTTCTGTTCAATACCTTGAATAATATTTATTACTATGCCAGTACCCAACATCCCGATACGCCTGAGATGATTGAAAAGCTGTCTAATATTTTGCGCTATATCGTTTACGATTGTAAGGCAGAGCGAGCGTTGCTGAAAAAAGAAATAGAAAGTCTAGAAAACCTCTTTAGTCTGTATCAAATCAAAAATGATGAACAGCAATCCATCACTTTTGAAAAAAGCAACTGCAATGGCAATTTGCAAATCGCCCCTTTGGTATTATTGAACCTTTTAGAAAATGCGTTCAAACACAGCGATGCCTTATTAAATGATGCGGGCTTTATCAATGTACAAGCGAAAGTGGACGAAGCAGATGTTTTACATTTTCAAATTGCCAATAGTGTCAAGAAAAGCAATCAACGGAAAAGTCAAACTGGAGTAGGGGAAAGCAATGTTCGAAAGCAATTGGATTTGATTTACAAAGATCAATACAAGTTAAAAACAGAATTGTCCAATGATGTATTTCATTTGCGTCTGGATATTCAATTAGAAAGAAAAGACGGATGATGACCTATAAAATACTTATTGTGGATGATGAGAAGCCTGCGCGTGAGTTGCTCAAACTGCATGTGGCCAAGGTCAAGGAATTGGAACTGATAGGTACTGCCTCCAATGCCATTGAAGCAAAGCGGATCTTGTCCGAAAGGGAAGTTGATATTTTGTTGCTGGATGTGCAAATGGATGAAATAACCGGACTGGATTTACTGCGAATGCTCAAAGTTCAACCCGCCACCATCCTGACCACTGCTTATTCGGAATTTGCTTTGGAAGGCTATGAACTCGATGTGATCGACTATTTGGTCAAACCCATTTCTTTCCAACGCTTTTTCAAGTCCATTTCAAAGGCCATGGAATTTGTCCTGGCCAGGAAAATGATGACCAGTTCAAGTGCGCTTCCTCCCGCCAAGCCGATCAATCATATTTTCATCAAGGTTGAAAGTAAACTAGTAAAAATAGAACTAGACCATTTGCTTTATCTCGAAAGTTTTGGTGAATATGTCAAATTTTACACGTCCGGCAAAATGCATATGACCCTCAAAACCTTAACCTCTTTTGAGCAAAGTCTCCCTTCCGATTCATTTTATCGATTGCATCGTTCTTACATGGTCAACCTCAATAAGATAGAAGTCATCGAAGATGGTTCGGTAAAGATCGGAGAAAAATGGATTCCGATTAGTCGCAAATTGAAAGAGGCGTTTTTGCAACTCCTGAGGAAGCGAAGTTTGTTGGAGTAGGAGGGAAGGGGCGTTTGTGAAATTTTTTGAACTTGGCTTAAGAAGGAAAGACAAGAACTAGACGCTAAGAATAGCGTAGTGGACTTTGTGCCATTGATGAAAAATGGAGGATTGATTCCCCATTTCACCAACTAAAATTGCGATTGCAAAACCACAGTGGCCATCGTCCGTAAATCTGATACATTTACCGTTTTAAAAGGCTCCAAAAAGATCAAGTCATGCTTTTTCATCAGCTGTACCAAAACTTGACGATCCAATAAATAGCGAATGGATTCATCCGGTAGTGCATAGACATCTCCCTCGATTTGTTGGGCAAAAGTTTCGAGGGTATGTTTTGTGGTCATTCTAAACCAAAGGATTCCATTGGGTTTTAATACTCTGCACAGTTCATCGAACATGCGGATAAAATGGGCTCTGTTTTGAGCAAAGTGAAGGACGGCACTAGAGAATACAAAATCAAACGAACGATCTTTGTAAGGTAGTTTTTCTATTGTTCCAATTTCAAATCGTTTGGTGGGGTAGGAGGGATTCCAAGTTTTGATGCTCTGATAGAGTGCTTCAATGGCTTCTCTATTTTGATCTATTCCGTAAATTGGATATTGATGACGAATAAACCACTCGCTGTTTCGACCATAACCACATCCCGCATCTAGAATTTGGCTATTTACTGGAATTCGGTTTTTCATTAATTGGTCCAGCAGATAAATATCCATCTTGCCAAGCTGATCGAGTAATTGCATGAAGTATCTTCTTTTTCTATCCCGTGAAATGCATTACAATATGACAATTATTGGTTACCTCCCATTTTCCATTTTCCCTTTCTTACCAATTTAGCTTGCCCTTCTCAATTTTAGAATGTGGCCTATGTAATGCAGCGATGCCTTATTGTACTAGGGGCATTCATTGTACAAAGACTTATTTGCCTAGGGCTTAACTAAAGTTTAGAGCCTTGACCGAATTTCTTGTAGAAATCATTCATGACAATACTGTGGGGTAGGGTAAGGCTAGAAATGAAAATGAGGAGCAATAGGGTGTAAGAAATATTGATAATATTGATATTGATGCCATACAAAATAATGATGCAACCAATAATGCTGATGCTGGTGTAGGGGAATAGCAATCGAACAAAATCTAGGATGGAGCGGCATTTTTGTCTATTCTTTAGATAGACAAATTCTTCGTTTAGGACCCTTACAGAATGTAGGATGACAAAGTAAAGGGTAAAACCTACCAGCACGGGCATAATGAAGAAAGAGATATGAATAATGGCCAGGGTGAAAAGTTCCCTAAAAAATTGTTCGACCGTCAAGTACTTTTTTGAAAGTGAAAAAAGTAAAAGGAAAATGGTCAACAAGGAAGTGGCCAACAGAATGATCGTATATATGTTTTCATCAAAAGCCGCTAGTAACTGGTTGAGATCTAATGAGGATTTTGAATGGTGAATAATCTCTTCCATGTTGTAGATCACCAGCCCTGATAAAATAGAACATCCCCAAGTGAAGTTCAGTAGGAATTTCGTTTTTTGGGGAATGGAGGCAAACTCAGAAAATTGAGATTGTCCAAAGTGGAAAGCTGATAGCAATAGGAAAAAAATCAGGCTAATGGTAGGAAACACGATCCAGCCCATGGCATAAAGACCAATCAGGCTAAAATAAAACAAATAGAAATGTAGTGGTTGAACTTTACTTTCTTCAAGAAAAATGATGTGATCAATAGCTCCGTGAGGAATGCCCAGTAGGGCAATGAGTGAAGCGGATACGACAATCTGAGTAGTGGGATCGATGGGACCAGTTGAAGCAACTAGGGTGATAAGCAGGTACAGACAGCTCAAGAAAAGAAAACTCAGTTTGTCCATAGTAAGTAAGTAGTCGAATGAAGTTTGAAGAAGGGTGCCTTCGTTGGAAGGCACCTCTTTCTTCATCTTATTTTAGTAGTACTTTTTCGTTCTTTACGTCTAGGCAGACTCTAGCTTTGCAGTTTCAGAAATTGCAATACCGTAAACGACCAAGCCGAATCCAATTTTGTTAATCGCATCTGCAATATTGTAGAATAGATCAACATTTGAGGCACCCCAACCAAAAGCGAGGTTCAACCATCCACCTTCCATACACATGTATCCGATTGGATAAATTGCCCAACCTGCCAATACAAACCAAGCCAAGGCACGAACACCTTTTTCTACTGCTGGACTGGATTTGGATAGCTGTGCAACCTCTCCGAACCAAGCGGTGTAGAGAATGTAAACATAACCAAGTGTTGAGATAACTCCCCACATTACAGAATGACTAGTGCTTCCACCTTCAGGGTTGAACGCTTCACCAATGTATCCTGCAACTAACATCCAAACAGAGGCAACGATCAACTTCCATAGCAAGCTCTTCGTCGCTCCAGCAGCTTTAGTTAACAAATAGAATTCAACGCACATCAAAGGAACAGTCAAAGTCCAGTCAATGTAACGTAGAGCAGTTGGATTGTCTCCAGTTGCTCCATAATAGTCCCGCATGTAGTAGTAGTGTACCGCAGCGATTCCTGTAATCAAACCAGAAACTAGCAAGGAAAGTCTCCATTTTGGAGCTACACTGTTTCTTTCAAAGAAAAAGAATACAGAGGCAGCTAACATGGCCATGTAACCCGTAAAAAACGTAAATGCTACGGGGTCATCTTTTGGAATCGTAAGTACTTCCAAAGTTATCATAAGTTGAATTTTAGGTTAAGAAAATGATAATTGGCAGTAGAGTCTTTCTTCTAGTGCCTTATTGTTATTTGATTTTAT
>JBCCSR010000533.1:0-4684 GCA_039199865.1 Bacteroidota bacterium | reverse complement strand
TATCAAATGCGTTCCTATTGGACAATAACCTACGAAAATAGTCTTGATTCTACTTTATACTATTACAAGTTAAGTATGATAGAAGCTCGCAAAGAAGGAGCATTAAATATTACCAAAACCTTGGGAGGAAATATTGCAACCTTATGCGATTGGATCAATACTCAGCAATCAAGTATGCCCCGTTCCGTTGATTGTGAAAAAATATTTGGTACCTCTACTAGTAATTTTCTGTATACCAACTACTCCGGGATTGTCGACTCCCTAACTCGAAGTGCCAGAATAGCCTTTCAAAGAACCAATGCCATTGAACAAAGAGAATTGAAAGCAGTAGCCGAACGCAATCGTCAAAGACAGTTGTTTATTGCTGGTGGAATACTCATGGCCTCTCTATTCATTTTCATCGTACTCCTCCAACGACAACAACAAAAGCGGCTGCTTGCTAAAATGGAAGCCCTACGTGCACAAATCAATCCTCACTTCATTTCCAATAGCTTAAATGCTATTGAAAGTTTGGTAAATCTTGACAAAAAGGAAGCAGCTGCCAAGTACATTATTCACTTTTCCAGATTGGCACGACGGATTCTCAATAACTCCAGAGAACCCATGACGACTTTAGCTGGAGAGCTACAAACTTTAAAACATTTTTTAGCCCTGGAACAATTACGCTTTAGAGATAAATTGTCCTTTGACATTCAAATCGATCCCGACCTTCAAACAGAGAACATTGAAATCCCGGCGATGATTCTGCAGCCTTATTTAGAAAATGCCATTTGGCACGGCATCAAACCCAAACCGGACAAGGGCCTTTTAACGATTAGCATCAAACGGTCTGGTAAATTTCTGGATTGCATTATTGAAGATGATGGCATTGGTCGAGTCAAGGCAGCAGAATTAAAAGCGGCCTCTGTGCTAAAGCAGACATCAATGGGGACCCAAATTACAGAAGAAAGACTACGAATGACTAAGGTAAAAGGAGCAAAAGTTGAAATTATTGATCTTCGTAAAGATGGCCACGCCGCTGGAACCAGAGTCATTCTTAGATTGCCCTTCCGACTGAGAAAAAAATCCGATTCTACAAAAACAAAAAACTATGAGCACCTTACGCGCTATTTTAGTCGAAGATGAGCCTACAGGAATGGAGAATCTTCGTTGGAAACTTCAACAACATTGCCCAGAGGTAGAGATTGTAGCCGAATGTGAAAGCGGCGAAAAAGCCATTGCGGCTATCAAAAGACATATGCCCGATGTGTTGTTTTTGGATATCCTACTTGGTGACATGACCGGTTTTGATATACTCAAAGCCATTCGCCACCCCTCTTTCGAAGTCATTTTTACTACCAGCTATGATGAGTATGCGATCGAAGCCATTAAAAACAGTGCACTTTATTATCTGCTCAAACCTATTGAAGTAGATGAATTGTTAGAAGCAGTCGCCAAAGCAAGAGCAAAGTTGAGGTATCAACCCAGCTCGCCCAGTCCAATTCCACCGCAGCAAAATAAATTGGGTTTTCCCGTATCCACTGGTCAGCAATTTATTGAACTCCAACGAATCGTTTATGCCGAAGCTGAAGATAATGTAGCAATACTTCATTTAGAAGACAAAAAGACGATCAAGATTACGAAGTCTTTAGGTTGGGTAGAAACCCAACTTCAAGAACATGGATTTTGTAGAATTCACCACTCTTTCGTCATCAGCTTTAATCACCTCAAAGAATACATCCGCAATGAGGGAGGTTATCTGATCATGAGTACGGGAAAAGCCTTGAGCTTATCCCGACGAAGAAAAGATCATTTTCTATCGCAATTAGAACAATGGAAGCTCATTTCATAATCCCATTTTTTCCAAACCTTAATTAAACAGAACTGTTATGTCCGATGAAAACAAAAGGCCTCCTAGACCAAATGAACCTGAACCCGATCCATCACCACCCGACAAACCCTGGCCTCCCGTCGGTAAAAGTCGAAAAATCTTTGCCCTCCTCGCAGGCATCGACCGCTACCCAGATTCTGCTGCACTCATCGGTTGCATTAAAGATGTGGAAAATGTTGAAAACTATCTGAGGACACAAGTCCATCAGCAATTGGAATTGGCTCCAGGAATTCGAGTAGAAGCCAATGATGAGCTCTACCTCTGTTCTTTAAAAAACGAACAAGCTACTTACAAAAACATCATTACTGGTTTTCGCAAATTCCTCTGCTTCGCCGATGGAGATGATATCGTCTGGTTTCACTTTAGTGGTCACGGTACCCAACAGCTAACCGCTAGGGAGTTTAGGGACGAAGAAGCCAACGATAAAGATCAAGCCTTGGTTTGCTTTTACGAAAGTAAAGAGCAGGAGCAGCAGTTTCTCCTTGCCGATAAAGAACTGGGTAAGCTCATTGAGGAAGTAAATACGCAAAATGCCAATGGTGAAATCGTGGATAAGGGCAGTCCACATATCATCATTACCTTAGACTGCTGTCACTCCGGAACGGGAACTCGAAGTGGCGATGAAGTGGTAGCTGCACGAGCCTTGACTTTGGAGCTACCGCCAAGACAAATGGATAGCTATTTGAATACCGATGGAGAAAGCACTTTTGGAAGCCCCAAAATTAGACGTTCCAAACACATTGCCATCGCTGCTTGTCAGTCTACCGAAAAGGCCATTGATTCGGAGAGTGGTGGCTTGTTTACCAACGCCATGCTACGGGCACTGCAAGAGAGTGGTGGAGAAATTTGCTATGCGGATCTTACCAGTCAAATTGATTTATTGATGCAGCAACATAAGGCGGAGTTTCTCGTCAGTTTGATTTCTACGCCCCAAACCCCACAATACGATGCTATCGGTGATTTTAATGTCTTTGCCAAATTTTTACATCCCAAAAGTATTATTGGTCGAAAAGACCTTTACGATGTATATTTCGACGGATTAGATTGGATGATCAAATGTGGAGCCATTCATAGTCTACCGGAATCCGGTGAACACAATATTGGCGTCAGCGTTTTACTGGAGGGGAAAGTAGTTGCCAACACTTCCATCAAAAAAGTCAGTGCCTTTGAAAGTAGTTTGCATCCTTTTGAGGAACAAGGGGAAGACAGTGAGGAAGAGCAACAGAAGGAAACTCGGTACAAAGCTCGTTTAATCAATCTCCCCGCAAAGAAAATCTCCGTTTTCTTGGAAGGAGATGCCTTCGGCTTAGAAATTTTGCTCAACCATTGGGACGATAGCAAAAACATCTTGTCCACCCAAGAGGAAAACGAAAAGAACAAATACCAAATCACTGCTGACAATGGGCACTACACCATCCATTACCTGGCCAATGATACACAGGAACGTTTTACCACACAAGCCATCGCAGGAGAGGCCTATGACTCCAATCGGATTGCCGCTACCCTCGGTGCCTTGGAACGAATTGCCCACTGGGAACGATTTTTTAATTTGAATCGAAGCAACTCCGTGATTCCATCACTGATCGAACCGACCCTAAAGGTAGCAACTCAAGGCAATCAAGCCCCAATGATCTTTACCGAATCAACGGTCCTACTGGACATACCAACTGCACACTTTGAAGAGCGGGCAAAAGGTGGAATAAGATGGCGTTTGCTCAATTTCAACTGTGATGCCAAAATTGATACCGCTCAGTCCAAGGAAAAGAAAATGGATTTGCATTTTTATTTTTTGCATTTGGGCTCTGACTACTCTATCAATAATTGGGTCTACAAAGCAGATGAATTTGAGGAAAATCGAGAACAAGAGGAAATCCTCCATTTACTAGTAGATGCAAAGTCACGATGGGGACTCCCCGAACCCAAAAACGAAGATCGCTGGCGTTTTAAATTGTTGGTCACTACACAAGCCATCAAAATCGAAGCTTTGGAGCAAAGTGGATTGGGTGGTACCAAATCAGAGGCTTTTGGCGATCCAGTAGGAAGTAGTGAGGATTGGTGTGCTTTCGACTTTGACGTCCATCTCAGACATCAAGGGGGACCGGGATGAACGACTGTTCAAAGTCATACGCCCCCCAGTCCGGTCACCATTGAAGCACAGAAGGTTCGACGTAAAAAGCTGCTAAAACATCGGAGTTTTGCCTTTCTGATTGGCATCAATGAATATCCCAACATTGGTAACCTCATCTCTCCAGTTAGAGATGTCAATGTCTTGTCGAAAGTACTGCAAGAAGAACAAGGCTTTGATCATGTCGGCAAAATGCTTAATGCAGATGCAGCGAGCATCCGGCAATTGCTCAAGTGGTTAGGGGATGATCAGGTGGAAATAGACAATGGTCAGGCAGCAGATCTGCCTGCAAATATACTTTGGCTGGAAGCACCAAAAGCCGAGGCAGAGGAGACATCATCGGAAGCCAATGCCCCTAATAAAATCAGCAAGGAAGACTACGTCGTATTTTACTTCGCGGGGCACGGTGTGAGCCGTGAAATGAGCGATCAGTCAGACCGCCCTCCAGTAGGCTTTTTGATGCCCAGTGATGCTAGTATGGATAGCGAGCTAATTGAAATGAAAGACATCTTTTTGGCTTTTGATCGAACGGGCTGTAAACATCTTTTATTGATTTTAGATTGCTGTTTTGCCGGAAGTATCCGTTTTATCAGTAAGACCCGGTCATCAGCTTTTGGTGGGCGCCCTTTTTACGAAGATCGCTTCGAAAGTTTTTTGCAAAAGAAATCAAGACAGGTATTGGTCTCCTC
>JBCCSR010000532.1:0-4686 GCA_039199865.1 Bacteroidota bacterium | reverse complement strand
GTCTTTTGGAAAATCGTTTACAGCCTTGGTGTTCTTGATTTGACACGAACAATAGACGCACAAAAACGTCTATTTTTGAGTGGTGATAGATAAAAGTGGTAGCAATTGATTTAAGAGGATCGTTTCCGAATCATCGGTGGTATGGTAAAAAATTATCCACTGCCTGCAAGATTTCTGTTTCTCTCAATTCAATCAGTTCCTCTATAAAATAAAGTAAGTCCATTTGATCGTACGCTACGGGAAAGGATTTTTGCTTGACATAAAAGGCTGGAGTAAAGTTGATCCCGTTGTCTTGACACCATTTTTTGTAATGGTGAAGTTGCTGTCCGACAATCGGATCAACTGCTACTCCCTCCTGCTGAGCCAACCAAACTTTGAGCTCAACACTTTCCCCATAAACTGTTTTGAGCGCCTTCCGACTAGACTGTTGCCCCCCAGTGGCATGGATCTGTAAGAGTTGAGCAGCCACTTGATAGTCTAGGTTTTTCGGATCGGTCAAATTGACATTAAAACGGATGATCACCTTAATCTGATCGGGATAATGAGCCAATAATTGCTCGATATTTTCATGGCTTTGCTTGCAATAGTAACACAGCGGATTGGTGATCAAAACAAGATCAAGGGGTGCATCTGGGCGACCTAGAATCAATTCATTTTCGACTAAAGTTAATGGCGTCTGCCAAGTACTGCCTTGTTCAAGCAGCGTATGAAAAACAGAAAAGTTACGTTTCAATTGAAGGTATTTGATGCTCAGCTGATCGGACTGAACTTTATGCGCTAATAATGTTTTTAAAGGATACCAAATCCCAACCACCAATAATAGACTGATCAGTAAAAGGAGGCCTCCCTCCAGATCGATCAAAGGGAGAGTGAAAGGAACTTTAGTTAGTAAGACCAAAAGAAATTGTAAGGACAATATCCCTGCTATTCCCAAGCAAAGTGGACACCATTTCTTGACCATCCGAGCTTGATAATAAACCGAGTAGCCGACAAAGGGAATGGCCAATATCGCTAACGAAGCGAGCAATAATTCATTGCCAATTCCACTAAAGAAAACCAGGAGCCAATTGATTGTATAAGTCGCAAAAACCATGATGCTCAGATCACTTAATTTGATTTGCTTCCATACGGTTGCACCTCTCGATTGAAGTACGGCATCACAACTCGTTCGCTCTGACAGTTGACAAAAGTGATTGACCAAGCCTGATGACATTCCCAGATCATGTTGAACAATGAGGATGCTCAATCCCCAGCCTAGTATACTCAACAAAAAATGAATACCAGCAAACAAGGTCAATTTTGGAAAGATAAAATAACTACCTGCAAGTACAAGGAAAAAGGGAAGAAGCCATTGAAAGACAGGAGCAATCGCAGCTGTTTGTGGCGTTTTCACGGATTCACTTTTTTCAATGGCCAAAAGTACTCCCCCCCACTTCGACAGGAAAGCAGAATCCTCCACCACCTCCTGCACCTTTTCACTAAAGGTAATTTTGACCTGATTGTTCTTGCGTTCAATGAGTGCCAACTGACCTTCGCCAGCAAAGTCAACTTCCGCAATAAAACAGGCCGGTAATTGTGTCAGTGTCGATGCATCTACCGGAACACGCAAAGCAACATTGTCAATTTGAAAATGCCTCAGTACGCCGGTCAAGGCATGCAAACTCGGATAAGAAGGATGGCTGAGTAATTGTAATTTAAGCTCCTCATGATTCAATCGGATATCATTCTGAGTGATTAATTTCTCCAGAAGATAGTGTAGTTGCTCTTTCATCTTAAATAATTTCTTCGTTTCCTAGAACAGCAATGGCTTAGAAAGGGTCCACTGAAAGTTGTATAACATAATTCCAGTGAGCATTACAAAAATGCGCAGCTTTCCCATCAATTGATGTTACATTTTTTTGAAATGCTCCCGTAAAAGCGATGTGAGTGCACGTTTTATTTTTTTCATTTGGTCAAATGGCCGTCTTTTTCCCACCAGTTTACTCAGGGTACATTTAAGTACCTTACGCGGTAAGACCATTCATTGCCAGAGTAAAAGTAGTCTATTACACCTTTTTTATTTTTTCCCAAAAAAAGCAAAATTAAACGATGATGGTCACCAAAAACACCTTGCTTATCTGCCATCGTTTTTTAAAAAAGCCAACCAGGAAAACCAGTACTCAACAATGACCGTGTTCAACTCAACTTTAGCCATTCGACTCGCGTATCCTCATAGGTTGAGTCGATCAATTATTTCAGACCCTTACCGAGAAATATTGAAGGAAATTTTAGATATTGGACATTCAACAGTCACTTGGACCGTCAATCTGCTTAATGAAACATTTATTCCTCATCCTATTGATCGCTTTCGCTTTGACCGCTTGCCACTCCAGTAAGCAAAGGCTTAGCAATTACCAATCCGCAATTTTACAAGTCGAACAAGTTAGTGAAAAGGTTTTCCAACATACCTCCTATTTAAAAACAAGAGGTTGGGGCAATGTCCCCTGCAATGGAATGGTTTATATCAATGAAAATGAAGCCATCGTTTTTGACACTCCAACCAATGATCAAGCCTCCCTTGAATTGATCAATTGGCTGGGAAAGGCAAAAATTAAAGCAGTGGTCGTTAGCCATTTTCACATTGATTGTCTGGGTGGTTTGGCCGCATTTCACGCCAATGATATCGCCTCCTATGCGACCCACCAAACAATCGAATTGGCAACACAGAACCAAAGTAAAGTATTACCCAAAATGGGGTTTGACCGTCAAATGGAATTTCAAATTGGGCAAGAAAAAGTCTACGCCAGATACTTTGGAGAGGGACATACCAAGGACAATATCATTGCTTACATCCCAAGTGAAAAAGCATTATTTGGGGGTTGCCTAATCAAATCCTTAAATGCACCAAAGGGAAATTTAGCAGACGCCACCGTGTCCAAGTGGGCCAAAACAGTCGAACAATTGAAAGCGGAAATCTCAGACATTGCAGTTGTCATTCCCGGACATGGAAAAAACGGAGGGACTGAACTTTTGGATTATACCATTGACTTATTCCAAACCGATAAGGACAAATTTGTTTTCTTTCTCCACAACCGTTTCTTAGAAACCCACGAGTTAGAGGACTTGCATCCCCAATTTGGCCGCGTAGCATATCAAGAGATTCTAAACGAATTTAAAAAAAGTGGATTGCAGGTCATCAGCGAAAAAAGAAGCGGCAACGTCAATGCAAGAGATTACGCAAGAGGAGTTGTGAATCAGATTGACCGCCTCCGCTCCGAGGGCATTCCAGCCCATAACATCACGATTATCGGAACGTCAAAGGGCGGCTATATTGCTCAATATGTTTCGACCTTGGCCAATCATCCTGAATTGAACTTTGTGTTTATAGCAAGTTTTCAAAATAGCGATATCCAAAATATTCCCGAAATCAACTATTGCGGAAATATCCTGTGCATTTACGAAAAGTCTGACCCCTTTGGCGTTTCATCGATAGAAAGAAAACAGCGCTCCAACTGCACAATAAAACACTACAAAGAAATCGAATTGAACACTGGGATGGGGCATGGATTCTTGTTCAAGCCCTTGGAAGAATGGATGGCCCCTACCATAGAGTGGGCACTCGGAAATTACAAAATGGACTAGACACAAAGTAGGCGCCAAATGGGCTGGGCTTTCCCATCTCAGATCACCTCAATTCAGTTCCCATTCCATCATGACGCAAAAATAAATTACACCTTAAATGAGAAAAAGTTAACATCTTAATAATTATTTTATTACCTTTATTTACGTCATTAGACCTGTACCAACAATTCGTTGCCCATTCGAATGAGCATCCATGCAGCGTACATCAAACAAACGCTCATCTACTCTTTCTTTTGGATAGATCTACCTACCATATTATAGACAAGTCCTTACTTTCAAGTACTTCTTTTCCTTCTTTACTGACAAAGTAGGATAAGCGTCTTTTCTATTCAATTGCTCTCGCTGATGCTTTTCGACCTCATTTAGTCGAAGGCTTAACACGATGTTTTATAGTAGACCTCTACTGTAAGGCATGGAAATATATTTGTCTTTATTTCAAAAAACCAAATCATTCACCTTATCACCTTAGCCTGGGGCCCGCCCCTTTTTTTAACCTAGAAAAATAGAATTATGAAAAAAAAATTGATCCAAACTTTTGTAATGGCACTCCTGCTCATGATGCCAGCTCTACTATTCGGTCAACAGAAAAATAGTCTACTGATACGCGGTACGGGTACTTTTGTACCCGAAGAAAACACGAAAGCCTTTATCGAATCCAATAAAAAATCAGAAGCCACTGTTGCTGGCAAATATTATAAGATCCTTCAGTTCCAACAAGTCCCATCTATTGAAGAAAAAGCTAGACTTCATTCCGCAGGGGTACAATTTCTGGAATACATTCCCAAAAACGCTTACTTAGTTGCGATTGATCAAAATTTCTCTAGAACTTTGCTCACGGAAGTTGGGGCCCGATCCGTGATCGAACTGACAGGAGAGATGAAGCTCGACTATCGATTGCTCGACTGGGACATTCCTCAACATGCAAAGGTTGGGAAAAAAGTCCGGGTAAGCCTGATCAGTATGCAAGGACTCCGGGTCGAAACATTCCAAAAGGATCTTTCTCAGCTTGGATTATCCGTCAAGGAATATGGTCAAGACCAACGATTTGCTTATCTCAACCTGGCT
>JBCCSR010000531.1:0-4686 GCA_039199865.1 Bacteroidota bacterium | reverse complement strand
GCTGGGACAAATTGTGGAGTACCTTGCCCAAAAAGGAGGAGCAAGCGCAGCCACCAAAGCTACTGCCAATGAAACAACATCCCCCCCCAGCCCTGTCGCGACCGATGCCTCAGTGGCCAATAACACGGGAATGGATACCGCAGGATTAGAAAAGATTCTCCTAACCGTAGTTAGTGAAAAAACGGGATACCCCACCGAAATGCTCGAACTCAATATGGATATGGAGGCCGATCTAGGTATCGACTCCATCAAGAGAGTTGAAATCTTTGGCGCCATGACCGAGCAATACCCAGAAGTGTCTGGCATCAATCCACAAGAATTAACGGAGTTGAGAACCTTAGGGCAGATCGTAGACTATCTCGCCGAAAAAAAAAAAGTAGTGGCCTAAGCGAAAGCAGTACGGTTAGCGCTCAGTCTACGCAAAATAAAGTTCAAACAGGTTCATTTCACGGTGTTCAGCGCCATGAAGTGAGCCTCTCTTTTTTGCCTCGTCCAGACTTTCTAGAATTTACTTTACCAGAAAGTCACATCGTCCTCCTCACCAATGAAGGGACGACGTTCAGTGAAAAAGCCTACGATAAATTACAGGCTGAAGGCTTAAATCCTGTTTTATGGAATCTCCCTGGTACCACTTCAAGCAACCGAAATGCCATCGAATTGCCCAGCATCAGTGATGAAGCGATTGCACAAAGTTTGGCCTTGGCCCAAAAACAATATGGTCCCATCGGTAGTTTTATCCACCTTCATCCGCATCTAGAATTTCAGAATGGTCAGTTTGCCCAACACTTCCAAAAGGAGAAAGAGCTACTCAAACTGGTTTACTTGAGTGCCAAACATTTACAAAAACCATTAACCGAACTTGGGCAAACACAGCGCAGTAATTTCCTGACCATTAGCCGTCTGGACGGTCATTTGGGTTTGGGCAAAAGAGGCAATACCTCTATCCTCGGTGGTGGCCTTTGTGGCATGGTCAAATGTTTGAACCTGGAATGGCCTTCCGTTTTTTGTAGAGCGGTAGATCTTCAACCTGAATTGGCAATCGATGCCATGGTCGAGCACGTCTGGGCCGAATTTCACGGTGCCAACCTCAATATCCAAGAAGTGGGCATTTCCGAAAAGGGAAGACAAACGATTGCTGCGACGGAGATCAAACTAGAAGACAATCAAAGCATCGAAACCAATGTAACCAGCGATACAGTATTCCTGGTGAGTGGTGGAGCGCGAGGCATCACGGCAACTTGCGTATTGGAAATGGCGCGTGCCTTCCAGTGCAAATTTATTCTTTTGGGTCGTTCCTCAAATGATTATATACTCCCTGATTTTGCCAAAGCAAATCATGATGACGCAACACTCAAGCGCCTCATTATGGAAGACCTAAAAGCCAAAGGCGAAAAGGCTTCTCTACCCGCAGTCAAAGCACAATTCAAAAGCATTATTGCCAAAAAAGAAATTCAGGAAACGCTAGATCAGATTCAAAACTTTGGTGGTCAAGCCCGCTACGTTCAAGCCGATGTAACCAATGCCCAGCAGACAAAAACCAATATTGCCTCCGCAGTAGACCAGTTGGGAAAAATCACGGGGCTCTTACACGGTGCAGGTAGGTTAGCCGATAAATTGATCCAAAACAAAACGGAGACGGATTTCGAAAATGTCTTGTCAGTAAAGCTAGATGGTTTGCTGACTTTACTTCAGTGCGTTGAGATTCAGCATCTCGACCATTTGATTCTCTTCTCTTCCGTAGCTGGATTTTATGGAAATGTTGGGCAAACGGACTACTCCATGGCCAACGAAATCTTGAGCAAAGCTGCGCATTTATTCAAAACCAATCATCCCAATACGCAAGTCAGCGCCATTAACTGGGGCGCTTGGGATGCAGGCATGGTTAGTCCAGAGCTGAAAAAGAAATTTGAAGAAGCAGGCGTAACTTTAGTTAACAGTGCAGGTGGAGCAGCCATGCTAATCAATGAACTCAATACCGCCTACGCCGAACAAGCTCAAGTCATTATCGGAGGAACACTACCCATGGCCATCAGTCATCATTACGAAGATTTAAAGACTTGGCGCATCCATCGCCAACTCCGATTGGAGGACAATGCATTTTTGATGCACCACGTCATTCAAGAAAAGGCGGTGTTACCCGTAGTTAACGCGGTAGGTTGGATGGCGCAAACTTGTGAGTACCTTTATCCCGACTTTCAAATTTTCGAAGTCAAAAATACCAAACTATTCAAAGGCTTGGTTTTCGATGGCACCCAAAGAGAACAATACATCACAGAAGCCAAAGAGATCGAAAAAGATAAAGAAAGCATTACTTTCGAAGCGACGATTTTGAGTGAAGGAAGCAAATTACCCACTTACCATTACAACGCTACCATAGTGCTTCGCCACCGCAATGCCCTCCCTACAGCGCCACGATTTGAAGCTCAATTGAGTGGAACCTACACCGCCACCGATGGTGCTGTGCTTTATCAGAACGGGGCCTTGTTTCACGATCACTATTTTAGAGGCATCGAAAAGGTATTGGATTGGAACGAAGAGCAAATTGTACTTGCCTGTAAAGCTCCCACGGTTCCCAAAACTGCGCAAGGGCAATTTCCAACTAAAACTGTCAACACCTTTTTTACGGATATTCAATATCAGGGAATGGTCATCTGGGTTCAACGCTATAACGATGGTGCCAAAAGTTTGCCTTTGCAAACGGATGCTGCCATCATTTACGAAGCCATTCCTTTTGAAAAAGAATTGTTTGTCCACGTAAAAATCGTAGAAAGTAGTCCATTCAAAATGATTGCGGATTGTACCGTCTACGACGCAACGGGAAAAGTTTATATGTTCACAAAAAATGCTGCCGTTACCGTATCGAAAACACTTAACTGGTAGAGCATATTTAAACCATTACTAGGCAAAGCTAAAAATCATTCAAAAAATGAAAATAGCAATCATAGGCATGTCGGGTTTGTTTCCAGGGTCTTCCACCAACGATGGCTTCTGGAAAAATCTGATGGAAGGAAAAGACCTGACGGGCATCGCCGAGGAGCAAGACTTTGGCTATCCACCCAAGCATTTCTACGAATCGGAAAAAGGAGTAGTCGACAAATGTTATTCCTTACGTGGTGGATACATCCGAGATTTTAATTTCGATCCACAGGGCTATTTGTTGGAAGCAGACTACCTCGCTCGTCAAGATCAACTCTATCAATGGTCTTTGTATGTTGCCAAAGAGGCATTAAAAGAAAGTGGTTATTACCAAGAGCCCGCAAGTTTGGAGCGATGTGGGCTCGTTTTGGGCAATCTTTCTTTCCCCACCAAATCTTCTCACAAACTATTGTCGGAAGTATATACTGATACCTTGCAAGGTGCCGTCCGAGAATTGCTCAATGATCCTAGTATCCAACTGACTCCCCATCTCAAGGAAAGACCGGATTCAGAAGTATTAGAATATACGCCCTCACAAATGGTGGTCAAAGCACTTGGATTGGGTGCTACTCATTATGCCTTAGATGCCGCTTGCGCCACTTCCCTGTATGCCATTAAATTGGCTTGTGATGAATTGCAGACAGGTAAAGCAGATCTGATGCTGGCCGGAGCCGTTTGTGGTTCAGATCAATTGTTTATCCACATGGGATTTTCCATTTTCCATGCTTATGCACCAAGCGATCAACGCTTTGTTCCCTTAGATAAAAACTCCGCAGGCTTGGTTTCGGCAGAAGGAGCAGGAATGGTGGTTTTGAAAAGATTGGATGATGCGGAGAGAGATGGCGACCGGATTCTCGGCGTCATTGGTGGTATCGGCCTGTCAAACGATGGACGTGGAAAATTTTTACTCAGCCCCAATCCCAAAGGACAGCGCCTCGCCTTTGAACGCGCCTACAATCTGGATGATATTCTTCCTCAAAACACCAGCTATCTCGAATGCCACGCAACGGGTACGCCACTCGGTGACGTAACGGAGATGAACTCCGTGGCCAACTACTTTAAAAGAGTCAACAATCAACCTTTACTGGGTTCCGTCAAGTCAAACATGGGACATCTATTGACGGCGGCGGGCATGTCGGGACTATTGAAAGTTGTGCTGGCCATGGAGAAAAATAGCATTCCACCCAATATCAATTTACAAGATCCCGTACAAGCGGACAACGCCTGGATGGGAAAGGAACAAATGATCTTAAAAGCGCAAGACTGGTCGGAGGCCAACAAACAAGCGGGAATCAATTCCTTTGGTTTTGGGGGCACCAATGCGCATATGGTCGTTCAAAATCATCGTCCCGACCAAAAGCAACAAAGGACGACCACGCCAGTCGATCTCCAACCCATGGCCATTATCGGGATGGATGTTCACTTTGGAGATTGTACCAGTCTCAATGAATTCTACCAGACCATCTTTCATGGAAAGCAACATTTTCGTGCCCTCCCCGAAGGACGATGGAAAGGTTTTGATGCCAATCAAAAATTACTCCAACGCTACGGTTTAGCGGAAGCCCCACGTGGAGCCTACATCGATGATTTCGATATTGATCTTTTGCGTTACAAAATCCAACCTAAAGAGGCCGAAACCTTGGAACCGCAGCAAGCGCTGATCCTCAAAGTGGCCGATAATGCCTTGAAAGATGCCGGTTTGTCAGAAGGCCAAAACATCGCTGTCCTCATTGCTATGGAATCAGAATTGGCTATCCATCACTATTTGGC
>JBCCSR010000530.1:0-4704 GCA_039199865.1 Bacteroidota bacterium | reverse complement strand
AACGGACAACGGCGTTGTAATGATTGACTTGAGTGCTCCCGTAATTAAGGGAGGTAATGCATTGATCGATTACGTAGTGATCATCGGCGTGGAAAGAGTAGAGAAGCCTTCTAAGAAATCGTACGAAAAGAGATGGGCAGGTGATCCTCTAGGTTTTACTACGGTATCTTGTACAGGACGCGCCAATGACATTATTGGTGAAATCGTTAACTCCAATATTGGAATCTTCTTTGCCAACTTGCCTCCACAGAATCCTGGTAATCCCGGTACACCTGGTACATTCATCATCGGGCCAGTCCAAAGTGCACAAACCAATTTCTTTGGAACGACTTTCCCACTTGGAGGAGCTGGAGGACCACTCATCGTCAATCAAACGACTGCATTGCCAACTGGAAATACACAAGCACCTGACTATCCTGTTCGCGGACAATACATGGTTCACGCTGATGTTTCTTTTACTCCTGATCTACCTGATGAAAATTGTTTCTCTATCATCAAAATCGGAAATTACGCTATCGATAATAAAGACTTAGGGGAAAGTATGGTAGCTGATATCAACGCTTTGGCACCACCACTTCCATTCCCATTCAACTTTTTCTTGGACTATGAATTGATTGCTACTTACGTTGGAGCGAATGCTCAAGCAGTGGACAACCCAATCACTCCTTCTGTTCCTGATGTATATCTACAGGAGCACCCAACGTACCACTTCTATGCGGGCGTATTTAGCTTTATCATTTTCGAACCTGCACCAATCGCAGTTTCTTTGATGTAATCTAACCGACCGGAGCGTCTACAAACTTAGGCGCTCCGGTATTACAAAACTTTATCTTATGAAAAAGATCTACACTATTTGCTTGTTTTTACTCTCCTCAATCTCAATGTTACCAGCCCAACAAATTCAGGAGTTTAGTGACTTGAGTGCTTCCATGGCCAATTTATTCAACGCTGTAAGGACCAATGAGGGCATTGTTTATTTTATCAATGATGGAGAGCGCAACAAACTCGTGCAGATTGATTTCAATGGAGATATTGTGGAAGAAAAAGCATTGCCTTTTGTCGACAGCATTTACTACAACGGGCATTTATTCTACGATGAAACGGGCCTATATCTGATTGGCCACGAACGTTTATTTCCCAACGGAACGAATAACCAGGCCGTTTGGAATTCCCAAATGCGCTCTGTCCTACAATTTGATGAACAGCTAGCACTGAGCTCTATTCATACTTTTCCAACCATTCCCTTTGGAGGAGGAGAGGTCGTGACCGCTTCCGGAACTTCAGTTGGTACCCACAATCCGACCAGTGTAGCATCGGTGGATGGACAACTGATCAGTGTTTGGCCCTACATTATTTTTGATACAGAAGATAACTTCTCTGTCTTGGGGCGCGCCAATATTCTGGAAGTGATCGATCTGGAAGAAGAAAGCATTACGACCAATGTTTTGGACAACACCTCTTTGAATTTAGGTGTCGTTTTTCAAGATGATCATTTTTTGCTCTTGGGAGAAACTGCGGACACCATTTTGGGGAATGGAGTAGCCTTAAACTTGAGGCCAATTGGCCAATACAACTACGATGGGGACTTGCTGGAAACCATTGATATCGATCTACAAGCTTCCGGTGCATTCAGTGATGGTGTGGTCGGCAAGGCGTACGACGAACAGTTATTCTTGAGTTATTTTGGACGAAATTTGGACGTCCCAGGCTGTACTGGAAATACCGCTGTTTTGGATCGGCGTGACCTCAACCTCAACCTACTGGATCGAGTGAAAATCCCCGATTGTGAATTTTATCCTTATGGTAAACAATCTATTAGTCTAGCAGAGGATGGATCGATTTATTTTTCGGCCATCGGTGCCAACGATAGAATTGGACTCTACAAATACGATAGTGATTTGAATTTGATTTGGACCGAACAATTGGAGTTACCAAATCACGTTCCCATTGGCTTGAAACTCCGACCTAATCAAGGCGTGATTCTCGAATGCCTTGAATCTGACCCAACAGGCACTCAAATAAAATTATATGCCTTCAATGCGGATGGTACTGTAGTCAGTACCCAATCCATAGCCATTAACAATGGGGAAACCATTGCTTTTGGGCCCAACCCAACAAACGACTGGATTTATCCCTTGGAAGGCACAGACACATCGCAAAAATGGAGACTTTATACCGTTTCTGGCCAATTGATCGCCAACTATCAGCGGGTAGACCAAGGAATCGATTTGAGTCATTTACCAAAGGGCACCTATTTATTACAAGGTTTGGATGAGACCGGACCAATTGGAATTCAGAAAATTGTGAAACAGTAGCTTTGCTGCGAGCATCAGCATTCCATCTCTTTAGGTCCATCGACTTGTAATACAAAAAAATATATTCTACTAATCTGATAAATTGAGCTTTAATGGTCTTGCAATACCCTTTGCAAGGCTATTTTTTGTCGGTCCATTTAGGTATTGGTCCAGAGTAGCCGACTTTTTTGATTGAGTTGTCCGACGACGACGGCATTTTGAGTAAAATGCTTAGCCAATTCTAGAATTTCGTTAGTCGAAAGATCCAGGATCAATAAACTTTGCTCGGCGGGCCACTTACCGTCTTTTCCTTCCCCAATACCTTCCCAGTACTCGTAGCCTCGCTTCTGGGCCATTTTGAGCAGTTTTAGGTGGTTTTGTTGGTTTTCTTCAGGCTTTAGTCGAATCGATCTAGGATTTTCCGCGGAGATGAAAACCCACGAATAGGCATTATTGTCTATGATAAAACTATCTAAATCCGGATTGATGGTACCAATTTTGATGACAATCGACGTATTTAGTAGGCGATAATCCGTACTTAAGTAGGCTTGAAGCAAGGCTTGGTCTATATTCGAGGAATTATCATCCATAGTTATTATTATAAAGTGAACAAAATTGTACCTTTGCGAAGATTTTTTAGAAAGTCATGGAGTAGTCATTAAACATACTAACGATTAGTCTTTGTCCGCCCGTTGATTAACCCGACAAACAATTAAGTAGCGAAGTTCGGACAAGCGAAGCATAATTACAAGATAATGGATAAAAATAACCTGATTGGCATCACTCTGGTTTTTCTGCTCTTCTTCATTTGGGCACAGTACAATGCTCCCTCTCCGGAGGAATTGGCAGAACGGGAGCGAATACAGGATTCGATTAAATTGGCGCAGGTTCAGCAGGACAGCACCGCCTCTATCTCCGACGATACGAGTGGCCAAAATATCCCACAAAGTACGGAGAGCGATTCGGTCAGACAAGCGCGCTTGCAGACTCAATTTGGAGCCTTTGCCAATGGGATGACGGGAGAAGAACAAACTTCTTTCTTGGAAAATGATCTTTTCAAGGTGATTTTTACCAATAAGGGAGGAAGAATCAAGGAAGTCATTCTCAAGAAATACCATAAACTAGACCTAAATGAGGAGCGTGAAGAGGTGCAGCAAGCGTTAAAAATGTTGGAGGATGAAAAAAATCGCTTTGAATTTCAGATTCCTCTGGACGGCAACCAAGTCTTGAGCTCGGCAGATTTATACTTTGAGCCACAATTGAAAGATAGCGTACTTACTTTCCGTATGAATGCTGGACCGGGGCAATATATCGAACAGCAATATACCATTCAGTCTGGTAGATACAACATCGACTATGATATCCAGATCAATGGCATGAATTTGTCTGCCGAATCCCTGAAGTTTACCTGGATCAATTACCTCGACAAATTAGAGCGCAATACCACTTATGAGCGCAACTATTCTGCGATTTACTACAAGGAGGGCGAAGACAGCCCTGATCATTGCTCTTGTACAGGTGATGATGTAGAGGACAGCAATGAGCCATTGCGTTGGATTTCCCATTCCAATCAGTTTTTCAACACGACTTTAATTGCCGAAGCATCTTTCAATGCTGCGGTGATGGAAACGACCACCATCCCCGCGGAAGGAGAGGATTTAAAGAAATTGAAATCGGTGATTGATATCCCTTACGAGAACGGACAGGCAATTGCATTGAAAATGTATGTTGGCCCCAATGAATTCGACCGACTATCCACCTACAATATGGATTTGGAGGACATCATTCCTTACGGATCTAGTATTTTTGGGACCATCAATCGCTGGATTATTCGTCCGCTGTTTGGCTTCCTGTCTGGGTTCATTGGAAGCAAAGGAATTGTCATTTTGATTTTGACGCTCATCGTTAAGCTGTTGCTTTATCCATTGTCGTATAAGATGTTGCACTCTCAGTCAAAAATGGGGGCGCTAAAGCCCCGAATTGAGGCGCTTAAGGCCAAGTTGGGAGATGATCAACAGCAGCAACAAATGGAAACGATGAAATTGTATCGAGAATTTGGTGTGAGTCCGCTTGGTGGTTGTTTCCCCATCATGTTGCAGATGCCAATTTGGTTTGCCCTTTATCGCTTTTTTCCCGCATCGATTGAATTTCGTCAGGCTCCATTTTTGTGGGCCACTGATTTATCTTCTTTTGATGTCTTTGCTTACTTGCCCTTTAGTGTTCCCTTTTATGGAGAACACATTTCCATGTTTACGTTGCTGTGGGCGGTAACGACCGTGATTTATACTTACTACAATACGCGTCACATGGACATGTCGGTCAACCCGATGATGAAATACATGCAGTATTTTATGCCAATTATGTTCCTATTTTTCTTTAACAATTTTGCCTCTGGTTTGAGTTGTTATTT
>JBCCSR010000529.1:0-4706 GCA_039199865.1 Bacteroidota bacterium | reverse complement strand
GTTGATGCAGATTTTATCTTCCCCGATCCAACGTATCCCTTTGCAACGACTTTTCCGGAAGTACTGAGTTTAAATGATTTGGAGGAGGCAGTAGAGGCCAATTTTGTAGCAATCAAAATTGGAGACATCAACAATAGTGTCGTTTCCAATGAATTGATGAGTGGAGACACGAGAAATGCCGATGGAGCCATGTTGCTAGAGGTAAAGGATCAATATTTGGAGGCGGGACAAGTTTATGATATTGCCTTTAGATCCAAAGCCTTTACCCAGATGTTGGGGTATCAATTTACCCTTGGTTTTGAGCCTGCTGCGCTTGAGTTTCTAGAGGTGACTCCCGGCAATTTGGCCAACCTGGATGCGGCTAACTTTGGTTTGTCAAACGCCCAAGAAGGAAGTATTACGATGAGTTGGAATGATTTGCAAGGAGCGACGATGGTCGATGGAGAGTTGCTTTTTACCCTACGCTTTACCGCCAAAGCATCTGGTTTACTACACGATCTGCTCAACATCAATTCGCAGTTCACCAGT
The DNA here is from genome assembly GCA_039199865.1 of Bacteroidota bacterium. Taxonomy (GTDB): domain Bacteria; phylum Bacteroidota; class Bacteroidia; order Chitinophagales; family Saprospiraceae; genus JALZUU01. The sequence continues at coordinate 4,178 of JBCCSR010000529.1, read as the reverse complement.
GCTGAAGCTTATCGTTTAGATGAGGGTTTGATGGATGTTGAATTGTCATTTGATCAACAGCTTAATGATTTGGATGTTGCCTTTGCTTTGCACCAAAACTGTCCCAATCCTTATCGCGAGGAAACGACCATTGCCTTTACTTTACCAGAATCAGCTTACGCGAAACTCTCCGTGAGCGATTTATCAGGTCGCTTATTAAAAACGATTGAAGGTGAGTTTGCCAAGGGTTATCATGAAATTATTTTACAAAGTAGTGAATTGGGTGAAGCGGGCGTTTTGTATTATCGATTGGATACGGACCAACACTCTGCCACACGAAAAATGATTTTGATTCGATAACTGGATGGGATTGTCTTTGTTATCGTTCAAGTTCAGAAGCGATTGTCCTGAGGGGGCAATCGCTTTTTTACTGGACCCCACTGAACTATTCTAGCGCTGTTGAGTGTTTGGTGCAATCGTTGTTGCATTTGATCTACCTGAATAAATATTTTATGAAACCCATCCAATCGTAGCGCATATGCTACGTTGTACGGGAAATTATTTGTAGAGGTCAAAAAGCGGAAAGAACTTGGCAAATGGCGGCTATTTTCGAATTTTTTAGCCGCAATCAATTGGCTATTTCACCAATACTTTTGATATTGCCACTGATTGGTGAAATAGCAATCGTTTTGGTCCCTACTGAAACGTAGAAAACATAATTGCTATTTTGACCGATGATGTTGACCTTCATCTTGGTGTCATCGTTAAAGTAGAGAACATTGGTCATTTCGAGGCTTTCCTTTTTTATTTTATTTTTCATTCTGTATCCTCCTCCCAAACCAGTACCAATGAAGAAGGACGTAATGAAGAGGAAAAAGATAAAGATGATTTCTTTTGGGAAGGCATTGGACTGGGCATAGATCTGATCCCTTTTTTCAACGTTAAAAATCTTTTGATACCATTTTTGCCCCCGATACTTTTGGTGCAATTGAGGCTGAATCATCAGCCAAAGGAATAAAAGTAGTAGTGCTGCGGAAACGCCAGGATGTCTGGATAGATAAGCGATTGGACTGAGCAACACGTCTAGTATGTTGGAATAGCTTATGATATTAACCCCCAGGAAACCATAATAGATGGAATCTTTCAAAATACCTAAGGTGACCAAATAAATGTAGCCAAGTGATAAATAATCTTGAGTTCTTAGAGTGCGCTCTTCCATCTATTTTTTGTTGTATTTAGCCTTAGAAATCCATTGCTACATTTTTGCTAAGTATTTTGGGTACGTACTTAGTTGGAGATTCAGGGCTCAGCAAAAAGAGACCGCCAATTAATGAGCATGCATCGAGAAGCTAACGACGTAAGCGATGACCGTTGCGGTGATGCCAATCATAAAAACTAGATAGCATTTTCTTAGCCGAGCGTATTTTTCCCCCAGTGCTTTTCCCAAATAAAAAAGATCGCTGATGATGATGTTTTCTAGATACTCTTCATTACTGATAATGGCCTTGAGATTGGCTTGATAGTCTTCAATGTTCATTTTGTAGAAGTTACCAAAAAAGAACAAATTGCTTTTACCATTTCGGAGCAATTCCGGACTGGGCTGTCCGCTCATTTCTATTGGGCGGGTGGCAAGGGTTGCGAAGATGATGGTGAATAGGCAGGTCAGCATTAAAATAATGGTGGGCGCCATCAAATAGGGGGAGGAACTGAGGTAGGCGCTAGCAATGGGCAGGCCAAAAGTAAGAATACCCGTACTGATGGTGAGGAGAATATTGGCTTTATTGTCGGCAATATTGGTCAAATCGATGTGATTGCGCAGAGCGGTTTTAAACATCATCTGTGCACTCCTGTTGCCACTAATTTTTTCTGATTGCTTTCTTTTTTCTGCCTTATCCTTTTCTTTCTTGAGCATTTTTTTGACTTTTTTTAGATTTGCTTTTTTGGTATTGCCAAACAACTTTTGTGCTTCAGGACTGTAGTATTGATGCTGTTCAAGGAAATCTAAATTATTTTGTAGCCATTCCAAATCAGTATAGTCGGTGTCACAACAAACTTTCCATTCCTGTCGGAGATTGCTACTATTTTGCAAAAAAACTTCGGAGCCAATACTATTGAGATCGGCATCTTTGAGCAACTGTTCGAACTGCCCCTCTGGTGAGGCTTCCATTTTTGTGGCGTCAATACAGTTCAATATTTGTTCGATATCTTTTGGCGCCATTGCTTTGGATTCAAGAAAGGCGCGTGCATTTTTTTTACTCGACTCTTCGTGTCCTTCATATCGTTCAATAAAACCAGTATCGTGGAAAAGAGCGGCAATAGACAACAATTGGATTTGCTTCTTTTCCAAACCAGCAGCTTTGCCCAGTCGTTCGACATATTTTTTCACAGAAAGGGTATGTGCCAGATTGTGGTAAGTAAAATCTTGAGATAATTTATCGAGAAAAAGTTGCTCGACGTATTCTTGACACTGTTGGACCAGGCTCGTATTCATTGGTTCCCAAATTGAATAGGTATTAGCATTGAGCTTAAAGATAGAAGAAAGCCAAAACATAAACAAAAATTAAGACAAATCCAGTCACTATTCGAGGATTTACCAAAAAAATAGGAAGGAAGAAAAGTATATTATTATGATGTAAGGAAGTAAATCAAATAGATCCGGGACTAAAATTTTACTCAACAAAATGCAGGCGTGACCTTTTTTAAAAAAGTAGTCCAAATAATTGGAAAAGGAATATTTATTTGGCAACTTAGCCATCCCGGAAGTAATATGAGAGCACTTCAGTTCATTCTGTTAATTACAAAACCGCAGTTATGTTAATTCTTTACATTGCCACAGGTGCATTCCTCCTGGGAGGAGGGCTCGTTTTTGCATCTAACTTGATGTCGCAGAGAGGTAGGCGATAAAATATAACCTCAACAAAATACATTCACTATTCTCCCCAGACCCGGTTGCTATACACAAGTTTGTTATTTCTAAGGCATTTCATGGTTCGAGTTAAACCATCCAGAGTGAAAGGAAACATTCTATCTCCAGTAAAGGCTCGAAGCATTGCTGTCGATTCAAAGTAGTCCCAGCTGTATTCAGCCATGGGGTTGATCAATACGATTTTTTTGAAATGAACCTATAGACGTCCTAACCAAACAATCCCAGCTTCATCATTGTAGTGTTCGACACTGCCTCCCCGATAATAAATTTCGTAGGGAGACATGGCAGCGTCTCCTACAAAGATGAGCTTGTAATCTCGATTGTACTTGTGTATCAACTCTAAAGTGGGGATGCGTTCACTGAAGCGTCGGCGATTGTCTTTCCAGACGGACTCATAAATGCAGTTGTGAAAATAGTAATATTCGAGGTGCTTGAATTCATGTCGAGCTGCTGAGAAAAGGCGAGTACAGAGGTCAATGTGTTCGTCCATCGAACCGCCAATATCGATGAGCATTAAGACTTTGACTCTATTCTTTTTGGAGGCCTGCATGGCGATATCCAGCATGCCCGCATTTTCAGAAGTCTTGCGAATGGTATCATCCAAATTGAGTTCCGTTGGCAATCCCTCTCTGGTAAAATGGCGGAGCCGCTTGAGCGCCATTTTAATATTTCGAGTATTCAATTCTACGCTATCGTCGAGATTGCGATAGCTGCGTTTATCCCAGACTTTGATGGCTTTTCTTTGGCCACTACCTTCCTGGCCAATGCGGAATCCTTCTGGATTGTACCCATAAGCACCGAAAGGAGAGGTCCCTCCAGTGCCAATCCATTTATTGCCTCCCCCGTGCCGTTCTCTCTGTTCTTTGAGTAGTTCCCGAAAGCGTTCCATGAGGGCATCAAATCCACCCATTTTCTCTATGGCGGCGATTTCGTCCTCTGATAACTCCTTCATCAACTGTCGACGCAACCATTCACTGGGTATTTTGGTACTGAAAAAGTCATCGGGTATGGCTTCTAAACCTTTAAAATAATGCCCAAAGATTTGATCGAAGCGATCTAGATGGCCTTCTTGTTTGACCAAAACGGTTTTGCTAAGTGCATAAAAATCATCAAGATGATAATCGATGAGTTGTTGTTTGAGGGCTTCCATTAAGGTGAGGTACTCATGTAAACTAACCGGAAGTCCGTGTTTTTTTAAGGCGTAGAAAAAATCTAGAAACATGGTCGTATGATTTGCTCTTCAATGCAAGTTAGCCTTTTTTCAACAAAAAAG
>JBCCSR010000528.1:0-4716 GCA_039199865.1 Bacteroidota bacterium | reverse complement strand
GTTGCCCAATAGATCAATTGTGCAATGGGCAAAATAAAACCAAACAAGATGGGCAATGCCAACAAGCTAGGATAAATTATTTTTTTGTATCCCTCTAATTGAATTCTTTGCTTGCTTTTTGACCTCGCCGCTCTTACTTTCACCGAGTAAGATTTTTTACCTCTCTGTAGATAAACTAGAGTCATTAAGGTAAAGACCAAAACCACCAAAAGTGCGGAGAGGTAAATCGCGGAGGGCAAATCTTCCAATGCAGTCCAAGTCCGAAAGATACCAGTTGTAAAAGTATTGATCCCGTAATATTTCGCTGCTCCATAGTCATTGAGCACTTCCATAAATACCAAAAACAAACCTCCAATGACGGCTGGAAAGGCCATGGGTAATGCAATGCTAAAGAAATACCTTCGATCTGAAGCCCCCAAAAGACGAGCAGTATCGCGTAGAATAGGCGATTGATTGCTAAACATGGCTCGAGCACTGGCGTACACATAGGGGAAAAGCGAAACGCTCAACACCCAAATCAGTCCTCCCAAATTCATCATTTCAATTTTCTGAATGGAAAATCCCAACCCTTGAAGCAAACGAATGAATGAACCGCCATTGCCCAGTAAACCAACATAGGCATAGGCCACAATGTAGGAAGGTATGGCCAAAGGCATGAAAAGCAGCCATTCCAAGAGGGAGCGAAAAGGGAAGTCGTATTTGGTGACAATCCAGGCCGTGGTCGTCCCCATGATTCCACACAGTAAACCGGTGCCAATAAGGAGAAGGACAGAGTTAGAAATGTAATCGAAAAGAAAATAGGTAACAATGTGTGACCACATTTCTCCGGGTCCACCAAACAACTTAGCAATAATCGTAAAAATGGGCACCGCAATGAAGAGGCTGAGCAAAGCCGTATGAAATGCCCACTGATTAATATCTCTAAAAAAATGTTTTATCTTGCGCTCCATTCTCACCATCGTCCCTTTTCCCTATCTCGACAATACTAAAAAATGATCGTCTTTGACATTGCCCACAAAGACTAAGTTGCCAAAGCTGGCTGCGACTGATGAGGCAGACATTTGTTGCCCATCTTCAACATAGACCTTTTCCACACGAAATGCCCCTTTATCCTGATAATCAATCGTGATGATTTCGGAAGGAGCATACTTTTTATTGCCTTTGGCATAAGCCGCAAAATGCAATAAATCTGGATGAGCGCCAATCCAAATCAACCCTTCTTCGTCAAACTCAATGTTATCGACTCCCGTCCCACAAGGGATATCTTCGATAAAGGCCAAATCACCATTACCGGATCGTCGGTATACTTTTACCAAAAAACCACGCGGGGAGGATACGAAGAGCAATTGCCTCGCCGTATCGTAATTGATTCCATTGGCATAAGCAATGCCATTGGCCACTTCCCGATATTGACTCCCATCATAGTAAACGACATTGGAAACAGCTAGTCCTCCATATTCCTCCAAAAACTTTCCAATTCCCGCAGTGTAACCATGGTCATTCGTAAAATAAAAGCGATTCTGATCCAACAATACAATATCATTGGGACTGATCAGTGCTGGATCTTTGTAGGAGCGAACATGGGTTAAAGTCTCCCCTGCCAATTCAAATAATTCGATTGAATGGCCAGTGAGAGTATGAGAGATGGCAGCAATCCAATATGTACTGTCTGATTGGACCAATGAAATGCCGTGCGGTGCAAATGGTCTGGGAAAATTTCCCGTTAGCTTTTTGGAGGTATAATCTCCCTGTTTTAGATCCAACAAATAGAGGTCACCATCCTCCTCTCGACTGGGCGGATAAACCCCTCTGTCGGTCGAAGAAATAATTGCAAAACTATCTTGATAGCTAATGGTAATGTCTTCTGCACCAGCTAAGCCAATTTTTTGGACAATTTCTCCTGTAAAGAGAGGATCGACTTGTCGAAAAAAACCAGTAGAATAAAGCACATTAAAGACGAAGATCGTTAACGCGGCCAATAAAAAGAGCAACAATTTCTTGATCATTGAAATTTCATTTTCGACAAAATAGTAAAAAATGGTTGTATTCGTATCAAGTTTCAATTGTTGCTTTCTGGCTTTTTTAAACGGTATTGATATATGTAGCTACTTTACTCAACTGATCAAAGGATCGCCCTCCGTTGTTGACGACCATTTGGGCGACTGCCACTAAACTTTTGTGGAGGTCTTTTTCGAATGTACCATCAAAATCACTGATGCATAAAATGGTTTGATCTGGACGTTTGTTAACGTCATCAATCACTTCAGCAATGGAATAAACCCCTTTCATCTTGGCAGTAATGACGTAAAGACAAAGATCACAGGTGTGTCGTTCATACAATTCTCTCCAGTAGGCACTGTCATTCCACTCATCAACCACTGGGTTGAAATAATTGATTTTAAGCATTGGAATGAGGGTATTCCTCCAATCGGACCCATTACAGGTTCCTCCTAAAAATATCTTTTTCATCTTGATGATTATCATGCATTAATTAAAAGTTGGAAAGTTGTTGTGCGATTCTTTTTCTGATATTAGACAAGCTCTGATCGATAAGCAATTGGCCATCTTTAAATACGGTTTCTAACAGTCCTCCTTGCTCTTCTCGTTTTGTCACCATCTCTTTCATCCTGATCCTTCCTTCCTTTTCTTTTTGCAAACAGATCAATCCTTTGGCTGATTTTTTGGTTCCATCATCGGTTTTCGGATCTTTAAAAATGGCTCTTCCCTGGCCATTTACTTCTCCGTAGGTTGCTTTCATGGCAAAACCAAACGTATCTCTGGTAACGTACTGATAAGTATAAGAACCAATACCAAAGACTAAATTTGTAGAGGCAAACCCCTTCGCATGGAGCTGTTGACAAATCGCCTGACAGCGTTCTAAGGTAATACTATCACCGTAGATCAAACCGATATGTTCATCCAGTAATTTATAGCCTTTATTGGTGATTGTTCCTCCAAATGATTCCCATAGACACTCCACTGCTCCTTTGTATGCGGGAGAGTTGGCTGCAGCCGTCTCATCTCCACAGATGATTTTTACCGGGTCACCAGAATCCGGCCGGATAACCACTTTCCCTTCGCGTTGCACAATGAGTGATCTGAGTTGAGGCAAATATTCAGTGATGACTTTCCAGAAATCCCAGGTATCCGAGACAATACTAATTACGCCCTTAGGATATACTTCACCAATCAATCGCTTGAAAGTCGCGATTTCTTCCAGTTCTGTTCCCATACACATCACAGAATGTTCGGTGGCAGGAACAGATTGGCCAATGACTTCATGATCGCAATCTGCTTGATAATACTTCTCCAAAAAATCAATGGCGGGAATGGTATCTGTACCCTTGAACGATAGCAAATGGGCTGCTCCGCTCATCATCGCCGCTTCCAGTCCTGCCAAACCTCTAAAGCTAAAGTCATGGCCCTGAAAGTCAACAAAAGAAACATCGCCCCCCGTTTTGTTGGCGTACTTCTCCAACAGTTTTCGGTATTGTAAAGCGATAGTTGCACTCGTACAAGGCATCCAGATGATGCAAGACAGGATGGTCTCCAAAAAATTGGTCAGCCAAAAGAATTTGGCCTTGGTATTTTTTATGGTGAACATGGGCATTCGCATAGGCACTAAGGTTCCTTCTCTGACCGCCTTAATTTCCAGTGGAAGATAGCCCAGATCATGTAAGGCTTCAACGTGATCAAAGTCAATTGCATCTTCCCCAAGATAGGCATTGATCCTTCGGCGGTACTGCTGTAAAACCATTGGCTTTGGCTTTTGAAAAAAATCCTTTTCAAAAGCATCCAAGAGATAAGCTTTGATAAAATATTGAAGGCCAAAAAATACGACAGTATCAATTCCTTCAATTCTACTTTTTCGTGGGGTCCAATTGGAATATACCAATTCGGTTCCCTGTGGGTACTGGCTTCGATGATCGACCTTGTACCCATCACATAAATGCATGCTGGTCATATGATAATATTTATTGACAAAAAAATGAGCTTAGATCAAGAAGTGTACCTTTGGGGCACCTTGCTTAATCTAGCGCTAAATGAAATGTGACGGTGTGTTTTTATTGGGAGGATAAAGAGAAAGTCTTATGGCTTGGATCGGTACTTTCCAAAGTTTTTCCAATCCAAATTATTGTAGGCTTAATATTATTTTATTGTCAGGAATCGCTGCTCAAAAGTAGCTAGCAAATCATTAAATGATTTGGGAAGTCTTTCTTTTGTAGCTTTAATAATTGCATGTGGGATTTCTTGATAATAAGCGTGAGCAATGGCTCCTGCCATGCAGGCAATGGTGTCGCTATCTCCACCAATAGAGATGGCCAATCTGATGGCATCTACAAAATTTTCTGATTCCAGAAATGCGATGATAGACTCAGGAACACTTCCTTGACAGCTTACATCAAAAGCATAATTGGGGCGGATCTGATCAATTCTTCGCTCTAGATTGTAGCTGAACTGTTGACTCACATACTCCTTGATTTCATTTTTAGCGTGTCCAGTTCTGGCCAAAAAGGTCGCCATGGCAATGGCTTGGGCACCTTTGATGCCTTCTGCGTGATTGTGGGTGATTGCTGCACTTTTTTCCGCTTCTTCCAAGACCTCCTTTTCGGAATTGTAAGTCCAAGCGATGGGACTAACCCTCATGGCAGAGCCATTTCCCCAGCTGTTGTATGGACCAGTGATTCGTCCGGCCAACCACTGTTTAAAAGTGCC
>JBCCSR010000527.1:0-4716 GCA_039199865.1 Bacteroidota bacterium | reverse complement strand
GGGGTCAAAATTGTGTCTGAGCAGAGCGAGTTCATTTTGACAAGCATTTTGGGTACTTTTTGGCGATTGAAAAAGTACCCCGCCGGAGGCAAATACCAAACCAGAGTCCCAAAAGATCAAATTTTACACGGATACCCGACGCAAGCATCAGGGAATGCTCAAGATTCAATTCTAGTCAGGCAGAAAAAAATAAAGCTGATGGGAACGAAACAAGTAGACAAAGAAAAATTCAAGCCCAAAGCAATGGAGCTGGGCTTGAATGGTCAGTCGACTCAAAAGAGACGAGTGCTAGCCACTAGTACATGGCACACTGGGTATTAAAACAGATACCAGGACAAGTCCCATCCGCATTTGAGCAGGGAGTACCATTGGGTTGTCCATTACAATTGACGACATAGCCTGGAGGTAAAGCTCTGCGACCACCGCTAATTTCAATTTGTTCTGTTCTGCCCAAAGATTGAGCACCACTTAACTGCAAGATTGTTTTTAACATTTTTCTTCGTTTTAAATCAATTAAATTAGTGCTATACACGAATTAAGACAGGTATAGCTTCTGCCTACCGTTCTAGAATGGATATTTTTAGTCGATTCAATCGCCCTTGAAAGCTATCGTTTAAAGGCTTGGATGAGTTGGTAAAAAAAGCGTTCTACCAAACGCAAATCTTCGGTAATAATTTCTGCTCGTCCTCGCATCTCTTGTCGAAATTCAATTTCTTTTTGGTATGAAGTCACTAACTTTTCGGGGAGGACCGCATCGAGCAGGTAAAACCCTTCCTGATCTGTCAGCAAAGAGACATGCTGGATTTGACCACTCAAAACGCCAAACTCCGTCTCTGGATAATTGTCTAATTTCAGGTTAACCTGTTGCCCAATTTTTATCTTGCCCGAATTCAGTGCAGGCATTTTCAGTTTGGCGATGTATTGCCTAGACTGCACGGGAAGAATGGTAAAGACCAAATCTCCAGTTTGCACCGTTTGCTTGGCAGACCAAAAATCGAGGAAGGATACTTTTCCGGCGATGCTCGCTTTTAAGACGTATTTCATCTCCCAATCTTTAATGGCCTTTTTCAATTGATTAAAAGATTGGATGACCTTTCGCAGCAATACTTTCTCTGTTTTCTTTTGATCAATCACCGTGCGCTTGGAAGAAACTTGCGCGGTACTAATCGCTTCTTTGGTTTGAGAGATGGCCAAACTCCGATCTTTATTGCGCCGTTCTGCCTGTAGGTATTCCAACTGTCTAGCTTCGTAGGTTTGTTCGGCAATCAAACCTTCTGCGTATAACCTTTTTTGGCGCTCTAGCTCTTTTTTTTGGTAAGCCAATTCTTGGGTACTAATCGATTGCTGGGCCTCCTGATTTTGCAAACGCCTTTGCAAATGAGCAAGTGAGGCTCGATGGGCTTCCACTTCATTAGAAAAGGGCTGCCATTTTTTGTTGAGCATGTATTGATCATAGCTGTTTTCAAATAGAGCAAAATCCATTTCTATTTCTCCCAGGAAAAGTAAAGGCAGGGCTTCACTTGGAAAACTAAACTGCTCTTTGTTCAATTGAATGGCGTCGACGATCGATTTCAATAAAAATACATCGGTAAAATCCGCTGCATTTTCGATAATGGCCAATGGCCTACCCGCCTGAACCATTTGATGATCGTTGACCAAAAGCGTATCTATTTTCCCAGAAGCATTGGCCAATTCTTTCTGAGGAGGCTGTGGCGTTGTGATGACCGCTTCGGCAGCGATGACATCTGGATATCTTACAAACCAGCTAATCGCCAAGACCAATAAGATCAACAAAAAGATCAAAGTATTGCCCCAACGAATCATCCAGTTGGGAATGGCGGTTAAAATTTCTTGAACGGCTTCGCTACGAATGGGAATGGATCGGGTATTGGTCGGCATGAAAAAAGATGATGAACTGAGTGATGAATAATGGCTGAATCGAGCAAAAGTGTTAAGCTCCTGTACCACCGTAGTGGTACAGGGCCAGGGCATACAAAGAACCGCCAGGATTCACCGGTATCCTTGGCTTTAGCTTTTCGGCTACTCGAACAGAAAGGCTTGATTCTTTGCTGACATCGGTACTTCGTGATTAATCACGACAGCAAATACAGTGTCCTTGCGGATGTAGGTGATAGCCGGGAAGACAAGTGAGGGTTGTCGTCAAATAGGGTGCTTCACAAATAGGTCCGAAGGTTTTTAATCCACCGTTAACGCCTTGCTGTTCTGCTTTATCCAAAGCAGTTCCTAACTTTAAAATATTTTTTAACATGATTGACAAAATTTAAATAATTGAAAAGAAACCTTGATCCATTTTAAGACACTCAAGGGATGCGTCTATTCCTCGCGAGAGAATATCTTTAAGGGGCCAATTCTAGTTGGTTCTTCACCAACTGATAGTAATGGCCTTTTTGTTGTAGGAGGGTTTTGTGATTGCCAATTTCTACGATTTGTCCTTTGTCCAGGACAATGATCTGATGGGCTTTTTTTACGGTGCTCAAACGATGCGCGATGACAATGGCCGTTTTGTTTTCAAAAAAGTGATCCAGCTTTTCCATGATCACTTTTTCATTGTTGGCATCTAGGGCAGAGGTGGCTTCATCAAAAAACAGTAGCTTGGGATTTTTGTACACTGCCCTAGCAATCAATAATCGTTGTTTCTGTCCCGTACTTAAACCAATGCCCTCATTGCCAATTTTGGTATTCACCCCCAGTGGCAGTCCCGCAATATAATCTGCAATATTGGCCACCTCAATGGCATGATCCAGTTGGTCTTGGTCGACAAAATCGACACCCACCGCAATGTTTTGGGCAATGGTATCATTAAAAATATAGCCTTCTTGCATCACCACCCCGCAGTAGGCCCGCCAGGCTTTTTGGGCAACACTTTTCAAAGGCAATTGATTGATTTGAATCGTTCCCTGATCGGGTTCATAAAAACGGAGCAACAATTTCATGAGGGTCGTCTTACCACTCCCACTCGTTCCAACAATTGCCGTCATTTGATTGGCGGGAATGCGAAAGGACAAGTCTTTCAATACGGGTTCTAGCCCTCCTGGATAGCGAAAAAACACCCCTTTGAGTTCGAGGCTTGCGGATCGTGGAATCCTGGTTACTTTTTTGGTTCCCGCTTGTTCCTCATCCGTTTTACTGTGAATCTCTCCCAAGCGGTCTAAAGAGATTTTGGCATCCTGTAGGTCTCTCATAAAACCAATCAGTTGCATGATGGGCGCATTCAACTGCCCGACGATATACGTGATGGCCAGCATCATTCCCAGAGTCAATTGTCCTTCAATTACCAGGGTAGCTGACCAGACCGTAATCAACATGTTTTTCAATTCATTGATCAAATTGGACCCAACGCTTTGAGCTTGTTCCAGGGTCAAACTTTTCATGGCAATTTTAAACAATCGGGCTTGGATGAACTCCCAGTTCCAGCGCATCTTTCGCTCGGCATTGTGGAGTTTGATTTCCTGCATTCCATTGACCAATTCAATGACCTTACTTTGTTCTTGGCTCACTTGGGCAAAGCGCCGATAGTCCAGTTCTCTACGCTTTTTGAAAAAGAACAAAATCCATGAGAAATAGCCTACACTGCCCATCACAAACACTGCCAAGATCTGAAAACTATACACCCCAAGTACCAGACTAAAAACGATGAGGTTAAACAGCGAGAACAAAACACTCAAGGAAGAAGTCGTTAGTATTCGTTCAATGCGTTGATGGTCATTGATGCGCTGCAACAAGTCACCAGTCATCCTTACATCAAAATAAGCGATTGGCAATTTCATGAGTTTAATAAAAAAATCAGAAATCAGTGAAATGTTGATCCGTGTACTAAGGTGAAGTAAAATCCAACCGCGAATGACCTCAAGGGCCGCTTTGCCAAGGTACAAAAACAATTGAGCGAGAAGGATGAGGTAAATGAAATGAAAGTCTTGATTTTTAATTCCAACATCCACTACACTTTGTTTCAAAAAGGGTAAAATCAGTTGCAACAAACTCCCCGCCAACAAACCGACGACCAACTGAATAACAAATTGCTTGTATTTAAACAAGTATTTAAGCATAAAGCCAAAACCAAACGCTTCTTCCTCCTCATATTCTTCCCGATAGAATTTTGGCGTCGGCTCCATGACGAGGGCAACCCCTTCGGGCACATCAGAACTGACATGCTGCCCCACCCAATTTTGCACAAACTCTTGGGGTGAATAATTGATCAAACCGTGGGCGGGGTCTGCAATGTAAACTTTATTCTTTTTCATTTTGTAGACCACCACGTAGTGATTGTCATTCCAATGTACAATACAGGGCAAGGGGGCTTCCCGCAAACCGACAAAGGGCAGTCTAACTCCGATAGAACGAAAGCCTATTTTTTCCACAGCTTCACTCAAGCCCAACAAGCTACTTCCCTCGCGTGTCGTCTCACTGAGCAAACGCAGTTGTTGCGCACTAATCGCCTTGCCATAGTATTTGGCAATCATTTTAATGCAGGTAGGCCCACAGTCTTTAGCCTCCGCTTGCTGATAGTTCGGAAATCTTCTCATGGAGTACAACAAATTTCTAAGCGTCTTTTGGAAAATCGTTTACAGCCTTGGTGTTCTTGATTTGACACGAACAATAGACGCTTAGAAATTTGTTGTACTCCATGAGAAGATTTCCGAACTATCAGCAAGCGGAGGCTAAAGACTGTGGGCCTACCTGCATTAAAATGATTGC
>JBCCSR010000526.1:0-4718 GCA_039199865.1 Bacteroidota bacterium | reverse complement strand
GCCAAATCAAAACTAACGTAAGCAGTCGTTGGACTGACGTATATCACGTCCGTTGCAGGCAATGTCGTCCCAGTTTCATCTTCTAACCAGACCTCCATTTCCGGAACAAATTTTCCACCAGTAATCAAAGTCGTGACCTGCCCCGTATTGCCTCCCTCATCAGAACTAATGCTATGGATCTCGAAGGGAACAATTTCAGCCCTTGCAGCAATACTTTGCAAAGGATTTCCTTCAACCGCATAAGCCATCACGTAATAGGTACCCATTGCTACTTCGGGGATGATAATTTCCTGATTGGGAGAAAAAACTTGATCAAAGCCCAAATCGTAGACAGTTCTACTTGGCATTTGCTCAAATGCCACATACAATTCATTGAAAGCGGCTGACTGAGGACTATTCAAACTAATCCGAACGGTTTCACCAACTTGATTGGGAGCCACTTCCACCCGATAATAAATTGATTTTTCCAAAGGTAAACTCGCGAAGACTGCTGGTGCATCAATCACCAATTCGGGGACTTCAATAAAGCTAGGCAGCAATCGAACTCCATCGTTATTGCCCTCATCACTTTCCAGAATATTGTTTTGTAAATCCGTTCTGACAATAATAAAATAATTGCCTCTCTCCACATTTTCGATGCGACCAGTTATGGAATAAGTACTAGACTGAGCGGGATTCAAATCTACAAAATGAGTGGCCGTTCCCAGCAATACATCACTTCCATCATAAGCATTATCTTTCGATAAGTATACACTTTGTGTGAATTGTCCGGCTGCTGGATTGGCTCCAATATTTTTGGATTCCCAGATCACGGTCATCTCGGTGGCAATGGTATCGAGCAGAGGCGCCTGAATCTGGTTGACAATCAAATCTGATGGATCAGCTTGATCCATAAAAATAGCATCGAAGTCCAAATTGTTTCCCTCCTCTTCTTCCGCCAATCCATTTCCAGCATCTGTATTTAAGATTAAAAAATAGTTGCCAAAAGCCGCAATGGGGACACTGGCCTCCAACTCACTGATGTAGCTTTCACCGGCGGGTAGACTATCTTGCATCACTGCTTTCGATCCCAAATCGATAGCACCATTAGGGTTCATGCTCGTGCTCAAAAATGCCTTATCCAACCAATCGCCGATTGCGCTGACTTCAGTACTGTTATTAGTAACTCGATACTGAACAGTAAAAGATTGTCCCGCAATGGCCGTGTTTGGGGCATTGATGATCTGGATGCTCAAGTCGGGTTTTTGTGGAAACACCAAGGGGTCAACCCCACTACCACCGTTGCAATTAATTTGTGGTAGTATTGCTGCATTGTTGCTAGTGGTACTTTCCTGGTTTACATTATAAAGATCGGTAACGAGCAAGACATAATAGGTGCCACTCAGGGTATTGGGCAATGTAAAATTTCTCAGACTCGAATAATTCTGATTGGGCGATAAATCGTCATCATGGGGCCATTGAGCAATGATTAAGGTGTCTTCGGAGGGATCCCAGGAGTTGTCTTCAGACAATACAATGCCATCCAACCAATTTCCAGCAACAGTAACAGTTGAGCCTAGGTTTCTGGTTTCAAAATAGACGGTAGCCGATGCTCCGGGAATGACATCACAGGGTGGATTCACATTTTGAATCGCCAGATCAATGTCTGCAAAATTGAAGGCTTCTACGGTAACGGGATCGACACTTCTTCGAATATTGCTCTCCACGCTTTCATCCGTTTCAAAGATGCCATTTGTAGCATCGGTCTGTATATAGAAATAATAATTTCCACTACCTAAGGAAAAAGGCAAGTCAATCGTTTGCGTTTTAGTGTAATTACCATTGACGGCTAAAGCCTGTGAATGAGGCACTGTCGCCACATGGATTGCTACTGCTGCATCCCATATCGGACAAGTGCAACGATAAATATGATCGACCCAATCCCCTACACTGACCATGTCTCCATTGTTTGCTATTTCAAAAGTCAAGTCCAAAGGATCACCTGCTTTTGCGGTGGCTTGACTGGGATCTATTTTTATCGCCTCCAGATTTGGATATTGTCCTTCCACAATTTCGATAGTAGTGGGAGAAACCGCGATATTATCCGAGAACAATCCATTTTCATGTATCTCATACAAAGCATTGGTCAATACAATCACGTAATAATTTCCCGCTGGAGTACCGTTGGGGATGGTAAACCATTCGCTTTTGGGTAAAACATAATTGGTATTCCCCGCCAGCAAAGTAGCCAAATCACTTGAAGGTCCCAATAGCTCATCGTTAAAGACATCCAAATTTTGATCTGTAGACAAATAAACTCGATCGAAAATCGTTTGATTGATTAAATCTCCATCACCCACATTTTCATCCTGCCATTTTACTGTTATATTTTGTCCAGCCAAAACCATCCCAGGGATTTCAACTGCGCTTGCTCGAAGATTGGGACTAAAGACTTGAATTGAGTCTATGGGACTAAGATTATTGTCAACATTAGCTTCGGGAATTTGTCCGAAAGCATTGGTCCTGACGAAAAGGTAAAGCCATCCAGTGTAATTACTAGGAATGCGTAAATTGGTTTCTCGCCATTCGGTAGCTCCATTGTCTAGGGAAATTTCCTCACTGAAAGGCGTTGACGAAAAAGGCGTATTGTAATTGGGACTGTCATTCAAAAATAATCGATCGCCCAGGTTCTGATTGACAACGGGGGCATTATTATTTCGAACCCGATAGCGCAGCAACACATTTTCTTGATTGCTAGCGGTATTTGAAAGGATCTCAAGATCCGTGACTTCAAAGTCGGGCCTGGGAATTTCCAAAACGCTAAAACTTTGTGTCGTAGCAATGTTATTCCCATTGAAGATGCACTCTTCTATTTGATCATTAAAATCTACAAATACATGTAGAAAGTAGTCATCAGAAGTTACATTTGGGGGGATGGTCACCTCCAAAGGAGAAAGTACCAAGACTTGTTCAAGGTCCAAGTAATCGCTAATCTGATACGCAGCCAATGTAGTCGACGTCAAGGGATTGTAAAAACTTGTGGTATCCAAAAATACGTAGACCGAAAAACCAGTTTCTGTAGCTAAATTCCCATTATTGCTGATCTGTACATTTAGGTTGTAGGTCTCACCCGCTAAAGCAATCCCTGCCACATCGAGTACGGGTTCCCCAGAGATGACAAGATCAGGATGTGGAGCACTTTGAATATTGATCGTTTGGCTACTAACGAGGAGATTATTGTCCTCAACGGCTTCATCAATATCATTCCAACGGTCTGCTCGAACAATCAAGTAATAGGTGCCCGTTTCACATTCCGGTAACAAAACGGATTGACTCTTGACTGGACTAATTTCGTTGAAAGACAAAATGTCTTGTGTTTCCAGACTCCCCAAAAGTTGATCACTAAAATCAAAAACGGGGTTTTTCGACAAGTAGATAAAATCACTGCGATCCATTGCGGGGCTATTGCTGAGTCCAACATTTCTCAGGGCCCATTCTACCTGAATTTCCGCCCCCGCAAAAGCTGTCGTCGTTGGCGTAGCCACTTGATGAACGATCAAATCGGGCAATGGCTCCAAAGCAAAACATTGAATGGGACTTTCTTCGCCAGCCAAGCCACTACAGGACCGGGGCACTACTTGCCAGCAATAAGTATTTCCATATTCCAAATTACTGTAATTCAAATTGATTTGGGTTGTCGTTCCAATTGAAGCCAAGGATTGTCCTTCCAGTCCTACTCGGATTTCGTAGTAAGCTGCATTTTCAGCTGGCGACCAAGAAAAATTAACGGGTAGTCCAATCCCCGTCACTCCATCGGGAGGTTGCATATTCCCAACACTCCCCAGCGTCAAATCAGGAACGACCGTCACGGTAAACTCCTCCGCAGAAACACAGCCTTCGGTCGTAATCGTCGCAAAATAAGTGGTCGTCGTATCAGGACTGACACTGAGTAAATTTCCGGTATCACCAGTTGACCATTCTATGGTACTATTGAAAAATCCAGTACTCACAATGATGGTTTCAAAATCACCCTCACAAATGACGCCACCGTTGACCCCATATATTTGGGGCGCCTCCACGGCATCAATAAAAATATTTTCGGAAGAAGCACAGCCCTCCCCGTTGACGACCGTAAGCTCATAGAATCCTTCCTGACTTACGGTAATAGAAGCACTGACCTCGCCAGTCGACCAGATGATATTGCCGGGAGCCGTACTTAAGGTAAGGGTTCCATTGGGACACAAGTAATTGGAAGAAGCAAAGATGATGGGTTGCGCAGGAACCGACAAAGTAGATACATTGACTTGTTGGACATCCGTGCAGCCTTCCTCATTCGTAATGGTTACCGTGTATTCTCCGGCGATGACGGGATTCAAATACAACAAAGGGCCAAAAGTTCCGGTATTCCATTGATAAAAACTGCCTCCCGAGGCTTCTAGGATGAGAAAGTCAACATTTTCACAAACCGTTACATCCTCAGAAACTGTTCCTTCAAAAGGAAAACTTTCGATGGTAAAACTAGCGGAATTATTGTCTGGATTTTGATCATTGGGATGGATGACTGTAATTTCAATTTCATTCACTTCCCCGTGATTAATCTCTAAACTTGAGGCAAACGTATACTCGATGGAAGAAAAACCGGGGATTATCAAACTGGGTGTTTCCGTAATGGGCACGCCATTGTTAATTGTCAATTGCAGCTCGTAAGCATTTTGCGCTTCTTGTCCAACATTGTTTAT
>JBCCSR010000525.1:0-4719 GCA_039199865.1 Bacteroidota bacterium | reverse complement strand
CAAAAAATATAAGTTTAACGACCTTCAAAAAGGTAGAAAGGTCGGTTTTCTCTAGTGTTCAGACCATTCAATTGACTCCAAATCCACGCCATCTTTGTACATCTCCCAGATTGGACTTAGATCACGCATGTGACTGACGCCTTTACTGACAGCTTCAATTGCAAAGTCAATTTCTTCATCTGTGGTAAATCGCCCCAAACTAAATCTAAGCGAGGAATGTGCCAAATCGTCACCCAGACCCAGTGCTACAAGGACGTAGGATGGCTCTAAAGAGGCAGAAGTACAAGCAGATCCAGATGACAAGGCAATATCTTGATTGAAGGTCATCATCAGTCCTTCTCCTTCTACGTGTTTGAATGAAAGATTGGTGACGTGTGGCATACGGTGTTCAACACTTCCATTGATGTAAACCTCTTCCAAACTGTTCATGAGGGCCGTTTCGAGTCGATCTCGCATTTTGCTAAGTCGTTCGTTATCTTGGACCATTTCCTTGCGGGACAATTCAGCTGCCATCCCGAAACCAACGATACCGGGTACATTCAAGGTACCAGAGCGCATTCCTCGCTCATGTCCTCCACCGTCCATCTGTGCGGTGACTTTCACTCGAGGTTTCTTTCGATTGACAAAAAGTGCACCAACGCCTTTTGGACCATACATTTTATGAGCCGTAAAAGCCATGAGATGAACACCCACTGCTTTGGGATCGATAGGTATTTTACCAACGACCTGCGTGGCATCACTCATGAACAATACTCCATGTTTGGCACAAATATCTCCGATTTCTTTCATCGGCTGGATGACTCCCGTTTCATTGTTAGCCCACATGATCGATACCAAGATGGTATTGTCCTTGATTGCATCTTCCAAATCCTTCAAATTAACGAGTCCTTCTCTATCGACGTCCAGGTAAGTGACCTCACCTCCTATCTTCTCTATTTTCTTGCAGGAATCAAGAACTGCTTTATGCTCAGTCTTGAGGGTAATGATGTGGTTGCCTTTGCGGTGATACATTTCGAATACTCCTTTCAAAGCAAGGTTATCAGCCTCCGTTGCTCCCGAAGTAAAGATTATCTCTTTGGGATCGACGTGAATGAGTTTGGCAATCTGTTCACGGGCATAATCTACGGCTTCTTCAGCAACCCAGCCAAAAGGATGGTTGCGACTTGCGGCATTACCAGGCTTCCCATGAAAATAGGGGATCATTGCATCGACTACTCTCGGATCACAGGGCGTAGTGGCATTGTTGTCTAAGTAGATTAATTTTTTATCCATTTTCTCCATTCTTATTTAGATTGGGCCTAAAAAGTTATCCTTATCATAAAGATAACACATTTTTCAGAAAAAAGTTGGCATCAAATTTTTTTTTTGGCGTCCTGAAAGTATTCGTTAAATTGGGCTGACAAAAGTAATTTAAATACCTTTGAAATGCATTGTTTGAAGGTAAAAATTACACCAATTGTTCAGCAATCATTTTATTTTTTTTCGATGATGGATAATAAAAACTTATTTTCCGCATTTTCGCCAGTTGATCGGGACGAATGGTGGACCAAAGTAGCGAAGGACTTGAAAGGGCGAAATCCCGCTGAGCTTCGCTGGAAAGTAGAGTCGGAGCTCGACATGGATCCATTTTATCATTTTGATAGTCAGGAGATTACTGCTATCCCTCAAGGACAGATAAAAAATAGCAATCACTGGGAAATTGCGGAATGTTTTCAGGTCAATTTTACCCAGATTATCGCTACGAATCAAACCATTTTGTCCGCCTTGATGGGAGGGGCAGAAGCGATTCAGTTGACAATGGATCGAAGACCTACTGAGCCGGAGCTCGAACAGTTGTTGCAAGGCCTCAAACTCAGCTATATTTCAACCCATTTGGTCTTCAACATTGAGGAGGAGATTCCTCTAGCTTGGCTTGGGCGTTTGATCACAATTGTCAAAGTGCATCAGGATGCTCATGAACCTCTGCGGGGATCGCTTCATTTTCCACGTTTGCGTCCTGCAAAAAGACAGGAATTCCAGCAGGTTTTGGCGAAAGCCTTACCGGGATTCAAATGTCAAAATATTCAAGTAGATTACCGGGAGGGGATTACCAGGGGTTTGGCCAAAGCCATTCACGAGGCAAGTCATGGTTTAGATCTTTACGCAGCGGGAGGGATGCCTCCGGAGCAAATCAATCG
Organism: Bacteroidota bacterium; assembly: GCA_039199865.1. Lineage (GTDB taxonomy): Bacteria > Bacteroidota > Bacteroidia > Chitinophagales > Saprospiraceae > JALZUU01. The sequence continues at coordinate 2,542 of JBCCSR010000525.1, read as the reverse complement.
ATATCTTCATTTTTCTATCCAGATCGGCTGTCAGTATTTCGTTGAAATGGCGAGGATCCGGGCATTAAGGCTACTTTGGGCCAATGTTTTGCAGGCTTATGGTCTAAAGAGCCAGGAGGATGTGTGCATTGAGGCTCATCTTCATCCTGATAGTCAGTTAGAGGATCAACATGCCAATATGATCCGTGCGACCACTCAGGCCATGTCGGCGGTATTGGGAGGGGCAGACCGACTCACAGTGTTGCCTGCAAATACCCCTTTGGAGGGCCCCAACGAATTTACCCGTCGGATTGCCCGAAATGTTCAGCATTTGCTAAAAATGGAAACTTATCTGGATCGGGTTGTCGATCCAGCAGCGGGTAGTTACTACATAGAGACGCTAACGCAAAAAATAGCCACGGCGGCTTGGAAGCAATTTCGGGAGATGGGCTAATTGTATGGCTTCAAGGGTCAAATTCACCCTTGAATGCTACCTATCTCCAAATACAAACGGATGAATTTCCCCAAGAGAAATTCATCCGTTTGCATTTTAAGGGTTCAATCTTAAAACCCTAGTATTTGATATCAATGACGTAGTTATCAGAGTTATCGCCCATGTCCGGTTTGATATTGACTTCTCGGATTTCAATGAGGAAGATATCATCACCATTTTTGACGGTATACAAGTCACCAACTTCTACTAGCCATGAAACCAACTCACCATCGTCATTGGTGTTGGTAAAGGCATTGCCAGAATCGTGGGCTCCGGTGATTTCCTCTACAGAACTAACGCTAGCAAAGCTGAATCCTTCTGGTAAAACAGATGTATCTACTAATTTTACTTCGGAACCGTTGCTCTCTCCAGAAATTCGCTGTATCCAGTTGACATCGGCCGCTAAGTTGACATCAATTCCTTCATCGTGTAACTGCGCCTCATCGGCATTTGACCCCGTGCCTTCACCCGTTTTTAGGTTGATTCCACCAGTTCCTCCGGGGCCACCAGCGTTGAACAAGATACCATCTAAGGTCATGGTCAAAGGCGTTCCGGAGACGATATCGAAACTTTCTGATTCGGCAGCACTAAATCCTTCGTCTTCGATGAGAATGGTGTAAGTATTGGTTACTCCACCAGCATCTACGGCACGGATCAAGACTTCTGCCTCCGTAAAGCCATCTTTATCGGTTTCTTCAAGGGTTAATGGATTGGCAGTGAACTCTACACCTTTGAACTGGATACGGCTTAGATCGTTAATCGCCACCCCATTTTCCCAAACGGCGATTGTATTCAATCTTCTTGAGCCAGGAGTAGCGTTTACTTTTACCGCTACCAATGAACCAGGCGCAGCATTGATGCTACCAGAGCTATTGACTAAGGCAACAGTTGGAGGGTCATCCGCAATAGTAATGGTAATGCTTACAGAGGAAGACTCATTGCCATCATCTGCGACGGTGACGGTAACTAGATAATCACCGGACGCATTGGGAGCCGTGATATCGACATTCCAATCAATACCATCTTTGTCATCATTGAACAAAACCGCAGGATTGACTCCGTTGGTCGTTCCGTTCAAGCGATCAAGGGCAATGGTGGTACCATCTTCATCGATTGTTACAGTATTCAGTGGATTGTCACCAGGGGAGGCGACAATATTTATGGTAAAAACTTCTCCGGCGTTGACGGTTGCATCAGTGGTCAATGATCCATTGCCATTGTCGACTAGTCGAACAGTAGGAGGAACGGCACCGGGATTAATTGGATCTTCCCCACAGGAGGTCAGGCAGACAATAGCCAAAGCCATCAGCGCCATTAGTGAATTGGAAAAGAGTGAAATTTTTTTCATGTTGAAACAATTGTTTTTGGATTATTGATTAATTGATCTTTGCACTAACGATATGGTTTTTAAATATGTTGGCTCGTGGGCCAAAAAAATTTGTTTTTTAGCGAATCTTTGGTGCGCACTATTGTTTGAGTAGTCGTTTAAATTTTTGCAAAAATAATACTTTTCGCATATATGACCCTCAAACCACAGAAAGGTCACTCAGGTTGATGCTTTACACAAACATTGTGCTCAGCTTTGGACCCCTAGTGGAAATCAAATCTTGGGCCATATATGCGTAAAAATAAATTCATGGGGCACTCAAAAGATTTATTGAGATCCCACGTCACAATGAGATAATGGGTGTGGTGAGCTGCGATAGTGAGGAAATGTGTTGGTCTTCCAATTTTCGCAATAATTATTTCTATTCGCCACGCAAATGGCAAATAAAAAACGTTTTTTAATGAATGCCAGTATAGTGTATAAAAAAGACAATTGCTGGGCAGTATTCGCTAGTGGCTGACAGGAGTAAGAGAGTCTAATAATTACCTGGTTCGACAAATAAATTATTAGATGACTGCCAGCCACCGGCGAATATAGAAGTACCTTTTAGGGCCTCATCGGGTACTCTAGTAGCTGATTCGTTTTTTGGTCAAGTCCTTTCAATTAGGTCTCCTCCAATTGCAAGGGCGTTTTTTGATCGTCGTGGCAGTATTTTCTTCATTCAGGGTATCGGTGTAGTCCAT